>CAYXJM010000128.1:0-7215 GCA_964465455.1 uncultured Klebsiella sp. | reverse complement strand
CCAGCGTCAGCGAGAAGCTGCCGTAGTTGCCGTGGTCGATGTCGGCGACATCGAGTTCGAGGCGGTGGATCGTCGACTTCAACGCCATCGGCGCGCCGTTTCCGGTTGCTGCGAAGAAATCATGCCTGCATGGGCTCCCGGGCAAGTGAAGGGCCGGCACTGGGCGGCGCGGCGGCCCGCGTATGGTAGCCGCGCGCCGGCTTGCCCGAAAGGCACCCGGGCGCCACTTGAGCCCGTGCGGACATCGGCCTTATTGTGGCCCGGTTTCACGCAGGACGCGCGACATGGCTGATGGTGCCGGCGAGGACGTGGTAGCGGACCGGCTCGGGACGGCGATCCGCGATCGCCTGGCGGACGGCAGCGTCACCGTGCCGGTGCTTCCGGCCATCGCCGCTGCGGCGCTGTCGCTGCTGAACGACCCTGGCGCCGACGCCGGCGCCATCGCCGCGACCATCCGCAACGACCCTGCGCTCGCCGGCCACGTGATGAAGTTCGCCAACTCGCCGCTGCTGCGCGCGGGCGCGCCGATCGTCTCGCTGCCGCAGGCCATCGCGCGGCTCGGCATGCGCCGCATCGCGGAAGTCGCGCTCGCGGCCTGCCTGGGACCGCAACTCTTCAAGGCTCCGGTTCATGCCGCCCTCGTCGAGCGGATCTGGACCGAGTCGCTGGCGACCGCCCTGTGGGCCGGCGAGATCGCGCGCAGCCTCAGGAGCAACGTCGAGGTGAGCTTCCTGTGCGGGTTGCTGCACCGGATCGGCCGGCCCGTGGTCCTGCAGGCGCTGCAGGAACTCCCCGATGCACAGGTTGTGCCGCCCACCCCGGGCGAGGTCGACGCGCTGCTCGAGGCGCACGGCGTGGCCGCGGGCCTCGTGGTCGCGCGCAGCTGGAACCTGCCCGAGGCGGTCGCGGAGACGATCGCGCACGTCGCGGATTTCCGCGCCGCCGGGCGTTCCCCCGAGCGCGTCGCACTGGTCGCGGCCGCGCGCGCATTCGCGATCGATACGCTCGCCGCCGGCGCGCCCGACTCGGCCTCGCTCGCGGCACGGCCCGAGATGGCCGAAATCAACCTGTATCGCGCCGACATCGAGGGACTGCTCGCGCAGGCCGATGCCGTGCGCGCAACACTGGCGGAGATGAAGGTGTGAGCACGGCTGATTTCGACCTGCTGGTGATCGGCAGCGGCCCGGCAGGGCAGAAGGCCGCGATACAGGCGGCGAAGGCGGGGCGGCGCGTGGCGCTCGTCGAGAGCGATCGCCGCCTGGGCGGCGCCTGCGTGTATCGCGGTACCATCCCCAGCAAGACGCTGCGCGAGAGCGCGCTGCGCATCCTGCAGCTGCGCCGCCACCGGGAACTGCTCGACTGCACGCTGAAGCCGGGGCAGGAGATGGCCGCGCTGGTCAGCAACCTGCAGACCGTCACCGGCGCGCATCACGCCTTCATCCAGGCCCAGTTGCAGCGCAATGGCGTCGTCTGCCTGCACGGGCGCGCCTCGTTCCTGGCCTCCGACCGCGTGCAGGTCGAAGGCCTGCGCGGTGACAGGACCGTTTACCGGGTCACGCAGGTGATCATCGCGACCGGCTCCCGTCCGCGCCAGGCGGACGGCGTGCCGGTCGACCACGAGCACATCCTCGACAGCGACTCCGTGCTGTCGATGCTCTACCTGCCCGAGTCGCTCGTGGTGCTCGGCGGCGGCATCATCGCCAGCGAATACGCCTCGGTGTTCGCGAGCCTCGGCGTGAAGGTCACGATGATCGACCGCTACCCGCGCCCGCTCGGCTTCATGGACGGCGAGATCGTCGGACGTTTCCTGCATGCGTTTCGCGCCGCGGGCGGGGAGTTCATCGGGCCGGCGCAGGTCGAGGAAGTGCGCTGGGACGGCATCTCGCGCGTGCTGACGCGGCTGGCGGACGGGCGCGAGTTCGCCGCCGACAAGCTGCTGTCGGCGGCCGGGCGCGTGGCCAACGTCGACGGGCTGAACCTCGCGGCCGCGCGGCTGGAACTCACACCGTCGGGGCACATCGCGGTGAACGCGGCCTGCCAGACCGCCGTGCCCGGCATCTACGCGGTGGGCGACGTGATCGGACCGCCGGCGCTCGCCTCGGCCTCGATGGAGCAGGGCCGGCGCGCCAGCGCGCACGCGCTCGGCATCGACCTCGGCGCGCTCGGTGGCACGATCCCGATGGGCATCTACGCGATTCCCGAGATTTCCTCGGTAGGCATGGACGAGGCAGCGGCCGCGAAAGCCGGGATCGAGGTGCTGGTCGGACGCGCGAATTTCGGGGAGATCGCGCGCGGCCAGATCTCGGGGATCCAGGACGGGATGCTGAAGATGGTCGCCGACCGCGGCGGCAAGCTGCTCGGCGCGCAGATCGTCGGCGAGGGCGCGACCGAACTGATCCACATCGCGCAGATGGGCCTGCTGGGCGGCTTCCGTGCCGAGGACTTCGTCGAGAACATCTTCAATTTCCCGACGCTGGCCGAGGCCTATCGCGTCGCGGCGTTGCAGATCACCGCGCAGCTTCCACCCTGACCGGCACGCCGTTCAGCGCGGCATTGCCCGAGACCACGTCGAGATAGCGCTCGTCGGTGAGGTCGTTGGCACTGACGCCGGGGTGCCGTGTCGCGATGCCGAGCCGTGTGCCCTCGCGGTCGTGGCCCCAGCCGTGCGGCAGCGACACCGTGCCCGGCATGATCGCCTCCGTGGCCTCGACCTCGACGACCACGCTGCCGGTGCGCGAGCCGACCGTCACCCGCTGGCCGTCGCGCAGCCCGCGCGCGGCCAGGTCCTGCGGGTGCATCAGGAGCTGGTCCCGCCGCGGCCCTTTGACCAGCCGGTGGCTGTTGTGCATCCACGAGTTGTTGCTGCGGATGTGGCGGCGCCCGATCAGCAGCAGCGCGCCGGGGGCGGGCGGCTCGGCCAGTTCTGCCGCGAGACGCTCGATCTCGGCCGGAATCGCGGCCGGGAGGCAGTCGATCAGGCCGTCCGCGGTACACAGGCGCCCGGCGAGCGAAGGCCGGAGCGGGCCGAGGTCGATGCCGTGCGGGTGCGCGGCGAGCGTGGCGAGATCGAGCGGTGGTGCGAAGCCGGAGTCCGTGCCGCAGGGTCCACTGCGCAGCAGGAAGTCGAGCATCTGCGCCGGCGGCACCACGGGCGCGACCGGCTCCCCGGTGAGGCGCGCGTGCGCCTCGGCCAGGCCCGCGAAGATCTCCCAGTCGTCGCGCGCGTCCGCGGGCTTCGGCAGTACCGGTGCGTTGTAGCGCGCGGTATTGCGCACCGCGAACTTGTGGAAGGCGAGGTCGTAGTGGTCGTGCTCCAGCGTCGAGGTGGGCGGGAGGATCAGGTGCGCGTGGCGCGTGCTCTCGTTCAGGTAGACGTCCACGCTCAGCATGAAGTCGAGGCCCGCGAGAGCGCGGTCGGTCAGGCGCCCGTTCGGCAGCGACAGCACCGGGTTGCCGGCCACCGTGACCAGCGCGCGGATCTGGCCCGCGCCGGGCGTCAGCATCTCCTCGGCGAGCGCCGCGACCGGAAACTCGCCCGAGAACTCGGGGTAGCCGCCGACGCGGCTGCGGCGACGCGCGAACGCGCCCTTCTGCGGGTCCGCCGGACCGGCGGCCATCACGGCCGGGTGCGTGGGCAGCGCGCCGCCGGGCCGGTCGAGGTTGCCGGTCAGCAGCATCAGCAACTGGATCGCCCACTGGCACAGCGTGCCGAAGCGCTGGGTCGAGACGCCCATGCGGCCGTGGCAGGCCGCGGCCGGCGCAGCGGCGAACTCGCGCGCCAGCGCGCGGATCTCCCCGGGCTCGATGCCCGTGGCGGCAGCCGCGAACCCGGGCGTGAAGCGCGCGAGCAGTGGGGGCAGCGCCGCGAGATTCTTCGCGCGCGAGTGCAGCCCGTCCGTGCGCACCAGGCCATCGTCGAACAGCACGTGCAGCAGCGCGAGCAGCAGTGCCGCGTCGCTGCCGGGGCGGACGAAGTGGTGACGGTCGGCGATGGCGGCGGTCTCGCTGCGGCGCGGGTCGATGACCACGAGCTTCCCGCCGCGCGCGCGCAGCGCCTTCAGGCGGGCGCGGACGTCGGGCACCGTCATCATGCTGCCGTTCGAGGCCACGGGGTTGTAGCCGATCAGCAGCAGGAACTGCGTGCGGTCGATGTCGGGCACGGGCTGCAGGAACTGGTGCCCGTACATCCACAGGCACACGAGGTGGTGCGGCAGCTGGTCGACCGAGGTGGCCGAGAAATGGTTGCGCGTGCCGAGCCGCTTCAGGAAGTGGTTGGCGTGGGTCATCAGGCCCCAGTTGTGCACCGAGGGGTTGCCGCGGTACACGCCCACGGCGTCGGCGCCGTGCCGTTCGCGCACCGCGTGCAGGCGCGTCGCGGCGAGCGCGAACGCCTCGTCCCAGCCGATCTCGCGCCACGCCCCGCCCTCGCGCAGCAGCGGGCGGCGCAGGCGGTCGGGGTCCTCCTGCAGGTCGGCCAGCGCGGTGGCCTTCGGGCAGAGGTATCCGCGGCTCAGCGGATCGGCGGGGTCGCCGCGGATCGCGGTCACGCGCCCGTCCTCGACGTCGATCGCCAGGCCGCAGATGGCCTCGCAGAGATTGCAGGCGCGGTAATGCGTCTCCATGGCGGGCTCCCCGACGCGGCAGGCAGCACGACGCTATCACGCCCGGGCAGGCGCGCCAATCGCGGTGGCGGAGGACCGCCGTGATTCCGGCGGCTGTCCGGGCGCGGGCCGGCAAGGTCGGCCCCCGAGATTGCCGCTGACCGGGATGCGGCTTAACATCGAGCGCATAAAACCATCCAATAAAATGGTGATTCCCGATGCGCGACAGCGTCCATGGCATCTGCCGCTCCTGCGCCGCGATGTGCCCGATCGTGATCGACCGCGAGGACGGGCGCCCGGTGAGCATCCTCGGCGACAAGCACAACCCCGTGTACTGGGGCTACAGCTGCATCAAGGGCCGCGAGATGGTCAACCAGCTGCGCCATCCCGACCGCCTGCTCGCGAGCGTGCGCCGCGAGGCCGACGGCCGCTTCACGCCGATCCCCAGCGCGCAGGCGCTCGACGAGGTCGCGGCGAAGCTCTCGCGCATCATCGCCGAGCACGGCCCGCGCGCCGTGGCGACCTACGCCGGCACCTACATCTTCACCTACGCGGCGACGCAGCCGGTCTCGACGGCGTGGATGCGCGCGATCGGCTCGCCGATGATGTTCACCTCGAGCACCATCGACCAGCCGGGCAAGGCGATCGCGGCCGCGCTGCACGGCACCTGGGGCGCCGGGCCGCAGGTCTTCGACGACGCCGACACCTGGCTCCTGGTGGGCGTGAACCCGATCGTGGCGCACTCCGGGGGCGTGCCGAACCAGAATCCCGCCAAGCGGCTGAAGGATGCGGTCGCGCGCGGCATGAAGCCGATCGTGATCGACCCGCGCCGCACCGAGTGCGCCGAGCGCGCCTTCGTGCACCTGCAGCCGCGTCCGGGCGAGGATCCCGCGGTGCTCGCGGGCATGGTGCGCGTGATCCTGAAGGAGCAGCTGTTCGACGCCGGTTTCGTGCGCGCGCACGTGGCCGGCGTCGAGGCGCTCGCCGCCGCGGTCGAACCGTTCACGCCGGAACACGTCGAGCGCCGCGCCGGCGTGCCGGCGGCGGACCTGCTGCTCGCCGCGCGCACTTTCGCCGGTGCGAGGCGCGGCGGCGCCACCGCGGGCACGGGACCGAACATGGCGCCGCGCGGCAACCTGACCGAGTACCTGTTGCTCTGCCTGATGAGCCTGTGCGGGCGCTGGCTGAAGGCGGGCGAGCGGGTGCCCAACCCCGGCGTGCTGGGGCCGCGGTTCGCGCCGCGCGCCCAGGCCAACGCGCCGTGGCCGGCCTGGGGCTACGGCGAGCGGCTGCGCGTGCGCGGCTTCACCGACGCCGCTTGCGGCCTGCCCACCTCGGCGCTGGCCGACGAGATCCTGTTGCCGGGCGAAGGGCAGGTGAAGGCGCTGATCTCGATCGGCGGCAATCCGCTGATGGCGTGGCCCGACCAGAAGAAGACGATCGCGGCGCTGAAGGCGCTCGATCTCTTCGTCTGCCTCGACGTCCAGATGGCGCACAACAGCTGCCACCTCGCCGACTACACCATCGCGTGCAGGCACAGCCTCGAGAGCCCGGCGATCACGCTGCCGAACGAGATGCTGAGCTACTTCGGCACGGGCTTCGGCTACTCGGTGCCGTACGCGCAGTACGCGCCGGCCGCCTGCGACCCGCCGCCGGGCGCGGACCTCGTGGAGGAGTGGGAGTTCTTCTACGAGATCGCGCGGCGCATGCGGCTGGAGCTCGAGATGGAGGTCGCGTATTCCTGGACCACCACCAGCGGCGAGCCGGCGCGCCACCGCTTCGACATGGCGCGCAAGCCCACCACCGACGACATCTACGACGTGCTGTGCGCCGGGGCCCGCGTGCCCTTCGCGCGCGTGAAGGCCGTGCCCGGCGGACACGTCTTCGACGACGAGACGATCACGGTGATGCCCGCGGAGCCGGGCCACGAGGCGCGCCTGCAGGTGGGCGACGAGGCGATGGTGGCGGAGCTCCACGCGGTGGCTGCCGCGCCCGTCGAGCACGAGCAGCTCGCCGACTATCCCTTCCGCCTGATCAGCCGGCGCATGCACGGCGTCTTCAACAGCACCGGGCGCAACAACGCGCGGCAGCTGCGCAACGTGCACCACAACCCGGCGTTCATGAACCCGCAGGACCTCGCGGCGCTCGGGCTGCGCGAGGGCGACCGCGTGCGCATCGCCTCGCGCTACGGCGAGATTCCCGCGATCGTCGCGCCGGAGGAGGGCATGCGCCCGGGCGTGATCTCGATGAGCCACTGCTTCGGCAGCACCGATCCCGACGATCCGGGCGACGTGCGCGCGCTCGGCGCGAACACGGGTCTGCTCGCCAGCGTCGAGCACGAATACGACCCGTACAGCGGCATTCCGCGCATGAGCGCGATCCCGGTGCGCATCGGCAAGGGCGCCTAGCGGCGCACGCGTCTCACCACATCAGGTCGTCGGGAATCGGGAAATCCTTGTAGGGATCGTCCTCGGCCGGTTGGTCGGCGGCGGGGGTGTTCCACACCACGATGACGTCGCCATCGCGGGCGCGGATGCGCTCGGCGCAGGCGACGGGCACCAGCTCGTAGCCGTTGCCCGAGCGCACGATCACGAGCTGGCCGCGGATCAGCTGG
>CAYXJM010000127.1:0-7223 GCA_964465455.1 uncultured Klebsiella sp. | reverse complement strand
AGCACCTTGTCGAGCGCGGCCTCGTAGTTGCCGCTGTCGTACTCGTTGCCGCTCGGGATCGTGTAGGGGAACTGCTCGGGCCGGATGTAGTTGCGCCGGCGGAACTCGGCCGGGTCGATGCCGAGCCCGCGCGCGGCAATGTCCATCAGCGATTCGAGCACGAAGTTGTGCGGCGGCGGCCCGTAGCCGCGGTACGGATAGGAGGGCGCGCGGTTGGTCGCCACCACTTTCACGTCGTACTGCGCGGCCTCGATGCGGTAGCAACCCGTGAAGGCGGCGAGCGGCTTGGCCACCGAGATCGTGCCGTAACCCTCGGCGCCCGCGCCCTGGTCGTCGAGCAGCCTGACGCGCAGTCCCGTGACGGTGCCGTCGGCCTTCACCGCGACGGCCGCGTCGTAGTACCGGTCCCACGACTGCCCGCCGCCCGCCAGCAGGTACTCCATGCGGTCCTCGATGTACTTCACCGGCCGACCGCCCGCCTTGCGCGAGAGCAGCGCCGCGATGTCGGTGCCGCGCGGCCCGCCCTTGCCGCCGAAGCCGCCGCCCTGCGGATGGCTCACGATGTTGATGCGGTTCGACGGCAGCCGCAGCGTGTGCGCGCGCCCGAGCCCCATGAAGCCCGGCGTCTGGTAGGCGCCGTGGCAGGTGAGGCGGTTTTCCACCAGGTCCCACTGGCAGACGCAGCCGAAGGTCTCGGTCGGGTTCGCGCCGACGCGGTTCCAGCGGAACTTCGCGCTGAAGACGTGTTCGGCCGCCGCGAAGACCCCGTCGATGTCGCCCCACGTGAAGGCACGGTCCAGCATCAGGTTGGTGCCGCGCTCCTCGAAGAGGAGGATCGTCCCGGGGTTGGTGGCCACGCAGGGATCGGCCACCACGGGCAGCAGCTCGTAATCGACGTCGATCAGCTCGCAGGCGTCCTCGGCGACGTAGCGGCTGCTCGCGGCGACGGCGACCACCGGCTCGCCGACGAAGCGCACCTTGCCGACCGCGAGAGTGTAAGGGCCCCAGCCCTCGGGCGCGGTCGCCATCGGGTTGCACCAGCGCTCGAGGTCGGCACCGGTGAGCACCGCGAAGACTCCCGGGTGCGCCTCGGCGCGGCTGGTGTCGACGCCCACGATGCGCGCGTGCGGATGGGGACTGCGCAGGATCGCGCAGTGCAGCATCCCGGGCAGCTCCAGGTTGTCGATGAACTCCGCGCGCCCGGTGACGAGCGCACGGTCCTCGACGCGCCGCACCTCGCGACCGACGAAACGGCGTGCGCTGGTCGGCAGCGCATCCAGCGATGTGGGTATCTTCGTCGTCATGGCGTCTCCCCCTCCGTTGGCCCGCGGGCGCTCAGACCAGTGGCGGCGCGATCGAGTCCCGGGCGCGCATCTTCACCGCCGCCGCGCGCACCGATTCCAGGATGTTCTGGTAACCGGTGCAGCGGCACAGGTTGCCGCCGATGGCCTCGCGGATCTCCGCGTCGCTCGGATCGGGCGTCTCGCGCAGCAGTTCGAGCGTGCTCATCAGGAAGCCCGGGGTGCAGAAGCCGCATTGCAGCCCGTGCTTCTCCACGAACGCGTCCTGGATCGGGTGCAGGCCGCCGTCGCCGTGCAGGCCCTCGACGGTCTCCAGCGTCGCGCCGTCGGCCTGCACCGCGAGCATCAGGCAGCTGCGCACCGCCTTGCCGTCCTTGACGATCGTGCAGACGCCGCACACGCCGTGCTCGCAGCCGACGTGCGTGCCCGTGAGGCGCAGCTCGTGGCGCAGGAAATCGACCAGCGTCATGCGCGGCTCGACCTCGCGCTCGTACAGCTCCCCGTTCACCGTCACCCGCACCGCTTGCCTGCCCTGTGTCATGGTTCCTTCCCTCCGCATGTAGCTTGCACGGGCCTCAGGGCCGCGCGCGCGAGCAGGCTTCCGCGAGCCCGCGTGCGACCACAACCGAAACGAGGTGGCGGCGGAAATCCGCCGACGCGTGGACATCGGCGATCGGCTCTTCCACCTCCGCCGCGCCCGCGCGCCCGGCTTCGCGGAACAGCGCTTCGCCGGGCGACTGGCCGAGGACCACCTGCTCCGCCTGCGCGAGCCGCACCGCCGTCGCATTGACACCGAAGACGACGATGCGCGCGCTGCTCACGCGCCCGCCGGCGAGCGCGACCAGGACACCGGCTCCGGCCAGCGCGAAGTCGCCCTTGCGTCGCGACACCTCGCGGAACGACCAGCCGGTTCCCGGCGCCAGCACCGGCATGCGCACCTCGGTCAGGATCTCGGTCGCCGCGAGGTCCGTCGTGAGGTAGGTGACGAAGAAGTCGCGCGCGCCGATCGTGCGCTCCCCGTCCGGACCGACCGCCTTCATCTGCATGTCGAGCGCGATCGCGGCGGCCGGGTATTCCGCCGCCGGGTCGGCATGCGCGAACGATCCGCCCACGGTGCCCTGGCTGCGGATCGGCCGGTGCCCGATGTTCATGGTCGCCTCGTGGAACAGCGGCTGGCGCTCGCGCAGCAACGCGGAGTCTTCCGCGGCGCGCTTGCTCGTCATCGCGCCGATCGCGATCGTGTCGCCCTCGTCGCGGATGTAGTCGAGTTGCCTCAGCTTGCGCAGGTCGACCAGCGCGTCGGGGCGCGCCACGCGGATGCTCAGCATCGGCAGCAGGCTCTGCCCGCCGGCGAGGATCTTGGCCTCGACGCCTTCCTCCTCGAGGCGCGCGAGCAACGCGATCGCCTCCTGCAGCGTCTCGGGCACGTAGTAGTCGAATGGCGCCGGTTTCATCGCATTCCCCCTGGCCGGACCGTAATCCGAGCGATCTGGTAGGGATTGTACTTGCCACCCGCGCGCGGTCTCGTTGATCCAGCGCATCAAATCCGGACGTTGGGAACTCATTTTCGGCCAAGCACCGGCGGCGAGCGTCGCGGGGCGTTTCCTTTGCGCGATGCCGCGTTTAGATTCGATCCCGAGGCCATCGCAAAAACCGTTCACCGAGGAACTGCCCGATGCGCAATCCGCTGCATACCAAGCTCTGCGACCGGCTCGGCATCGAGTATCCGATCGTCGCCTTCACCCACTGCAAGGACGTCGCAGTGGCGGTCATCAACGCCGGGGGCTTCGCGGTGCTCGGCGAGGCGATGCACCCGCCCGAGCACATCGCCGCCGACATCAAGTGGATCCGCGACCGCGTGAAGGGCAAGCCGTTCGGCATCGACCTCGTGTTGCCGGCCTCGGTGCCCGAGGAGAAGAGCCTCGAGGAGCTCTACGCGATGATCCCGCGGGCCCAGCGCGAATACACCGACATGATCAAGGCGAAGTACTCGGTGCCCGAGCCCAAGGAGAAGCTCGAGATCAGCAACTGGGGCGGCCTCGACCACCGGCGCGCGCTCGACCAGCTCGAGGTGCTCTTCGACGAGAAGGTCCCGGTGATCGCCTCGGGCCTGGGCTCGCCGGAGTTCATGCTCAAGCGCGCGCACCAGCTCGGGATCATGGTGTGGGGCCTGGTCGGCAAGCCGCGCCAGGCACGCAGGCAGATCGCCGCGGGCACCGACGTGATCATCGCGCAGGGATACGACGCCGCCGGACACACCGGCAACATCGGTACGTTCTCGATCGTCCCGCAGGTGGTGGACGCCGCGCGCGAGGCGGGAGTGCCGGTGCTGGCGGCGGGCGGCGTGACCACCGGACGCCACCTCGCCGCGGCGCTCGCGCTCGGGGCGGACGGCGTCTGGACCGGGTCGCTGTGGCTCGCTTCGCGCGAGTCCGACGTGAACCTGCCGATGAAGGAGAAGCTGATCGAGTCGAGCGCCGACGACACGTCCTATTCGGACTGCATCTCCGGCTACACGATGCGCACGATCCGCTGTCCGTGGCACGTGGAATGGAGCCGCGAGGACGCGCCGCCGGTGCTGAAGCCGCCGCTGCAGATGCTGTTGTCCAACGAGTACATCACCGGCGCCAACGACTACCAGCGCAAGGACCTGATGACCGAGGCCGCCGGCCAGGGCATCGACTACGTCACGGAGATGAAACCGGCGCGCCAGATCCTGTCCGACATGGTGGAGGAAGCGCTCGACGTGTTCGACCGCTTCACGGCGGATGACGACGGCTGAGGCCGGGGACGTTGCGCCGTTCCGCGCCGGCTTCGACGCGGCGAGGGCGGGCAGGCGCGCCGAGTGCGACGGCGGCGCGGCCATCGCGGGCACGCGCTTCGCGGGCCGCCAGCACTTCGCCGGCACCCTGACGGGGGATTACCGCGACTACGGCGACTACCCCTGGCGCTGGTACCTGATGACCGCGCTCACCGACGCGCCGCAGGGCTACCCGCACGCGGCCGTGTGGTGCGATGCCGGCAGCCTGGAGGTCGAGGGCGATCCCGACGCGCCGGCCTGAGGCGGCGGGATTTGCGGTTCGGGACACGTGAAGCGAGCAGAGGAGAACGACATGCGAATCGTGGTGTGCATCAAGGAGGTGCTGGACCCCAGCGCGGTGAACAACTATGCGCTGGCGGGCAGCCTCAGGATCGCGGCCGACGGCTGCACGCTCGACGTGCCGGGCATTCCGCGCCTGATCAACGCTTACGACGAGCAGGCACTGGAGGCGGCGCTGCGGCTGCGCGACGCCGGCGCCGACTGCCGGATCACCGCGGTCTCGATCGGACGCGAACTGCAGGAGCCGCTGCGGCACTGCGCCGCGCTCGGCGCGGACGAGATCGTCGCGATCGGCGCCGATCCGGGCGCGCTCGATCATCACGTGGTCGCCAACATCCTCGCGGCCTACATCCGCTCGAGCGGTGGCGCCGACCTCGTGCTGTGCGGGCGCCAGGCCTCGGACGACGACCAGGGCGTGGTGCCGGTACTGCTCGCCGAATCGCTGGGCCTGCCGGTCGCGCCGCTGGCGCGGGCGGTCGAGCTCGCGGGTGATCGCCTGCGGGTGACGCGCGTGACACCCGACGGCGACGAAGTGCTCGAAGGCGCCCTGCCCGCCGTGGTGACCGTGAGCAACGAGCTCGGCGAGCCGCGCTTTCCCGGCGCGCGCGACAAGATGGCCGCGCGCAAGAAGCAGGTGGTGGAGATCCCGGCAGCGGATCTCGGGCTCGGCGACGAGCAGCTCACGCCGCGGGTGGTGCTGGCCAAGCAGTACGTGCCGGAGGTGCACGGGCAGTGCGAGTTCATCGAGGGGACTCCTGCCGAGGCGGCGGCAAAACTCATCGCGATGCTGCGCGCCGACAAGCTGATCTGAACGCCGGCGCGTCGCGCGCCTGGCGCGCGACGCGCGGATCTCAGATCCCGCGGAAGCTGGGCTTGCGCTTCTCCAGGAAGGCCGTCGTGCCCTCCTTCGCGTCGAAGGCGGACGCCACCATCGTGCCGACGCAGGCCTCGTAGTCGAGCATGTCCTCCAGCGTGCAGGTCTGTCCGCGATAGACCAGCCGGCGCGCCATGTCGACGGCCACGCTGGCGCGGCTCGCGATCTTGCGCGCGTAGTCGAAGGCGGCGTCGAAGGCCGTGCCCTCCGGCACCAGTTCGTCGAGCAGGCCGATCGCCTTGCTCTCCTCCGCGTTCAGCATCCTGCCGGTCTCGACCAGCATCAGCGCGTTGGAGAGACCGACCAGCCGCGGCAGGAACCACGACACCCCGCAGTCGGGTGCCACGCCGATGTTGGTGAATATCGCGGACATGCGTGTCGTCGTGTCGCCGAAACGGCGGTCGCAGGCCATCGCGTAGCCGAGCCCGGCGCCCACCGCAGGACCGTGGATCGCCGCGATCACCGGTTTGTCGACGGCCACCAGCTGGCGCACCACGTCGACGAAGGGACCGCCCGGGGTCTTGCGCTGCGAGCGCGGCATCGGACGCGAGGGGTCGGACGTGCCAGGCATCGGGCGCGCGCTGTCGCCGGAGATGAACTCCACGTCGCCGCCGGCGCAAAAGGCGCGCCCCGCGCCGTGCAGCAGGATCACGCGCACCGAGTCGTCTTCGCGCAGCAGATACAGCAGGCGCGAGAGCTCCTCGGCGAGGTCCCAGCTGATCGCGTTGAGCTTTTCCGGCCGGTTCAGCGTGATGATGCCCACGCCCTCCTCGATCCGGAACAGCAGCATCTCGTCTTCCCGTGTCATGGCGGCTCTCCTCACTGGCGGAGTCTTCAGCGGAAATTGGGAATGATCTGGCTGTCGTACCACTCCACCCATTCGAGGCATTCGTCGACGGCCTGTACCGGCGGGGTCATGACCTGCGCCACCGTGGTTCCGGCCTTCTGGAGTTCCTCGAGCTCGAAGAGGATCCTGTCGCGGTCCATCTCGATCACGGTGTGGCCTTTTTCCGCGTGCGAATAGTCCTCGACCTTGTACTCCGTGGTCGGCATCACGACCTCGAAGCGGTCCTTCTTCTCTTCCCAGCCCGGCTGCCGGCTCATGAACGCGATGCACTCGCGCAGGTGGTCGGTCGTGATCAGCCACGGTATCCAGCCGTCGCCGAGACGGACGGCACGTTTCATCGCGATCTCCGTGTTGCCGCCGATGAAGATCGGCGGATAGGGCTTCTGCTGCGGCTTGGGTTCCATCACGATGCCCTTGAAACGCACGTACTTGCCCTCGAACTGCGGCGAGTCCGAGGTCCAGCACTCGATCATCGCCTTGATGTACTCGTCGGTGATCCAGCCGCGCTCGTCGAACGGGATGTCGAGCACCTCGAACTCGCGCTTCAGGTGCCCCGGAGCGGCGCCGAGCGTGAAGCGCCCGCCCGCGATGAATTCCATGGTGGCGATCTGCTTCGCCAGCAGCACCGGGTTGCGGTACGGCACCACCAGCACGTAGGTCAGCATGTGGATGCGCTCGGTCGCGCCGGCCAGCACCGCGCAGGCGGTGATGCCCTCGGGGAAGCGCCGTCCCATCACGTCGACCATGCCGTCGGGGATGAACAGGTGCTCGGGCACCGTGAGCCAATCCCAGCTGAGCCGGTCGGCGAGCTTCGCGAAGCGGATGATGTCCTTGCCCGTCGCCCGCACCTCCCACGGCGCCATCGACGGGGGGTAGTTCAGCAGCCCGGGTACCGATAACGCGAATTTCATGATGCAGTTCCCTCGTGATGCCCCGTCGGATTCTCCCGGGCGCCGCCGCGCAGCGCGCGGCGTGCTAATGGATCACCTGCTCCTCGACCAGCCGCCGGTAGCGTTCCTCCGGCAGGCCGAGGATGTCCCTGAAAACGCGCTCGTTGTCGCGCCCGATCACGGGGCCCGGCTGGATGTCCGGCACCGTGCG
>CAYXJM010000126.1:0-7311 GCA_964465455.1 uncultured Klebsiella sp. | reverse complement strand
GAACTGCCGCGAGGGAAACGACGATGGCTGCTATCGACATCCGGACCGCAAGAAGCACCGCGCTCGACGCGGGCGCCGTCAAGGTGCTGCGCAACACCTATGCGCTGCTGGCGATGACGCTGCTGTTCAGCGCCGTCACCGCGAGCGTAGCCATGGCGCTGGGTGTACCCTACTTCGGGCTGTGGACGCTGCTGCCCTACTTCGTGCTGCTGTTCCTGGTCGAGAAGAACAAGAACTCGGCCGCGGGACTGTTCTGGGTATTCGCGCTGACGGGCTGGATGGGCTTCTCGCTCGGGCCGATCCTGAATCACTACGTGCGCATCTCGGGCTTCGAGCCGGTGCTGATGGCCCTCGGCGGCACCGCGGTGGTGTTCTTCGGCCTCTCGGCCTACGTGCTGGTCACGCGCAGGAATCTCGGCTTCGCCACCGGCTTCCTGACCACGGGCATGCTGGTCGCCTTCGTGGCGGCCATCGCCAACTACTTCCTGCAGATCCCGGCACTCGGCCTCGCGCTGACCGCGGTCTTCATGTTCCTCTCTTCGGCGCTGATCATGTGGCAGACCAGCCAGATCGTCCACGGCGGCGAGCGCAACTACATCTCCGCGACGGTCACGCTCTTCGTGATGATCTACAACCTGTTCTCGATGCTGCTCAGCCTGCTCGGCGGCAGCAACGAGTGAGCCCACGCGCCTCGGCAACGCCACGGCCCCGTCCCGGGGCCGTTTCGTTTCGGCCCCGATGATCTTCTCGCTGCTGGTGCAGGAATCGCCCGTCGGCCGGCAATCGAGCCACGCCGCCTACCGGTTCGCGCGCGAACTGATCGCACGCGGCCACACGCTCTACCGCGTGTTCTTCTTCGGTGACGGCGTGCTCAACGGCACCGCGCTCAACTGCCCCGCGAGCGGCGAAACCGACCTGCCGCTGGCGTGGCAGCAACTGGCGGAGGAGCACGGCGTGGACCTGGTGAGCTGCGTGGGCTCGGCGCTGCGCCGGGGCATCATCGACGAGCGCGAGGCGACGCGCCATGCGCGCGGCGCGGCCAGCCTGCGTCCGGGCTTCGAGCTCTCGGGGCTGGGCCAGCTGGTCGAGGCCTGCATCCGCTCGGACCGCGTCGTGGATTTCGGCGGATGAACGCGCGCGACCCGGCGCCGGGCCGCAGCGTGCTGGTGGTATGCCGCACGGCCCCCTACGGGCACGGGCGCGCGCGCGAGGCCATCGACGTCGCGATGGCCTTCGCCGCGTTCGACCAGCCGGTCACGCTGCTGTTCCTCGGCGACGGGGTGCTGGCACTGGCGGCCGGGCAGCGCCCCGCGGCGGATTTCTCGCGCAGCCTGGCGAAGCTGCTCGGCACGCTCGCCGACTACGGCGTCGAGAGCGTGCACGCCGACGCGGCGGCGCTCGCCGCGCGCGGGCTCGACGCCGCGGCACTGGCGCTGCCGGTACGCCTGGCCGGGCCGGAGGAACTGCGGGAACTGTTCGCCGCGCACGAGCGCGTGCTCACGGTGTGAGGCCGGGATGACGCTGCACGTACTCTCCGCCTCGCCTTTCGCGGGCACCTGCCTCGAGGAATGCCGGCGCGTGATCGCGCCGCACGACGCGCTGCTGTTGACCGGCGACGGCGTCTACGCCGCGCTCGGCGAGGCCGCCCGAACGCTCGCCGGGCTGCACGCGGCCGGCGTGGCGATCTTCGCGCTCGCCGAGGACTGCAGCGCACGCGGCATCGACACGCGCCTGCCTGCCTGCGTGAGCGCCGTCGGCTACGGCGAATTCGTCGATCTCGCGGTCGCGCACCCGCGCTCCGTGTCGTGGTTCTGAGATGGGGACGGGATCCACGCTGCCGCCGCGCGACGCGGACGGGTTCCTGCTGGACCGGGGCGACTGGAACGAGCGCGTCGCCGCCGGGCTCGCTCGCGAGGAAGGCCTCGCGCTGACGCCCGCGCACTGGGAGATCCTGCGCATGCTGCAGGCCTACTACGACGAGCACGAGCACGCACCGGCGATGCGCGCGCTGGTCAGCCTGACGCGACGCACGCTGGGCCCCGAGAAGGGCCGCAGCGTCTACCTGCTGGGGCTGTTCCCGGGCAGTCCCGCGCGCGTGGCGGCGAAGATCGCGGGCCTGCCACGACCGGAGCACTGCCTGTGAGCACCGCGATGCCGGAATCACCCGTCGCATTCCCGTCGGACTGCCCCGAGGAGCACCCCTTCGCGCCCTACGTGCGCGCGCTCGGGCGCGGCAAGCGCGGCGCGCGCTCGCTCGAGCGCGAGGAGGCGCGCGCGGCGCTCGGCATGATCCTCGACGGCCGCACCGACCCGGTCCAGACCGGCGCCTTCCTGATGCTGCTGCGCGTGAAGGAGGAAACGGCCGACGAGATCGCCGGCTTCGTGCAGGCGGCACGCGAGCGCGCACGGTTGCCAGAACGCCCGATCGACGTGGAACTCGACTGGCCCAGCTACGCGGGAAAGCGCCAGCAGCCGCCGTGGTACCTCCTGTCGGCGCTGCTGCTGGCCGCGCACGGGATCCGCGTGCTGATGCACGGCTGCGACGCGCACGCGCCGAGCCGCCTGTTCGCCGCCCAGGCGCTGCCGGCGCTCGGCATCGCCGCCGCGCGCGACTGGGGGCAGGTGCGCGCGGCACTGGAGGCGCGCCGTTTCGCCTATGCACCGCTCGCGCTGTTCAGCCCCGGCCTGCAGGCGATGCTGAACCTGCGCCGCCTGTTCGGGCTGCGCTCGCCGGTGAACACCTTCGTGCGCCACCTGAATCCGCTGGCCGCACCGGCGACCCTGCAAAGCCTGCAGCACCCGGCCTACTCCGTGCTGCACGCCGGCGCCGCGCAGCAACTCGGGCAGCCGCGCGCGCTGGTCTTCCGCGGCGAGGGCGGCGAGTGCGAGCTGCGGCCGAATGCCGACAGCCGCTGCATCCTCGTCGAGGCGGCGAGCGAGCGCGAGATCACCTTCCCGCGCCTGCTCCCCGAGCGCGGCGAAACCGGCGGCGCGCCGGACCTCGCCGCCTTGCCGGCGCTGTGGAACGGCGACGGCGCGAGCGCGTACGGCGAGGCCGCGGTGATCGGCACCGCGGCCGCGGCGCTGCTCGCGACGGGACGCGCGCACGCGCCCGAGGCCGCGCTGGCACTGGCGCGCGACTACTGGCGCCGGCGCGGCCCCTGGCCCGGAGAACGCCCGTGAGATACGGCGAACAGGAATACTCCGCGGAGACCGCGGCCGCGCTGCTCGCCGAGAAGGTGCGCCTCGTGCGCGCGGCCATGCGGGAGCTCGAAGCGCCCGCACCCGAGGTTTACACCTCGCCGGCGCGGCACTATCGCCAGCGTGCCGAGTTCCGCTTCTGGCACGCTGGCGACGATGCCTTCTTCGCGATGTTCGATCCGGCCAACCCCCGCGAGCCGGTGCGCATCGACGCGTTCCCGCCCGCCTCGCTGCGCATCAACGAGCTGATGCAGCGCCTGCGCGCGGCCGTGCTGCGCGCGCCCGCGCTGAAACGCAAGCTGTTCCAGGTCGAGTTCCTGAGCACGCTGAGCAACGACGCGCTGGTGGTGCTCGTGTACCACCGCCCCCTCGACGCGGCGTGGGAAGAGGCCGCGCGCGAACTCGCCGCCACGCTCGACGCGCAGCTGATCGGCCGTTCGCGCGGGCAGCGCATCGTCCTCGGCGAGGCGCACGTCACCGAGCGCCTGCAGGTCGACGGGCGTGAACTGGTACTGCGCCAGCCCGAGGGCTGCTTCACGCAGCCCAACGCCGAGGTGAATCGCGCGATGCTGTCGTGGGCGCGCGCCGCCGCGGGGCCGACGCGCGGCGGGCTGCTCGAGCTCTACTGCGGCATCGGCAACTTCACGGTCGCGCTGGCCGACCGCTTCGACGCCGTGCTGGCCACCGAGATCAACAAGGTCGCGATCGCCGCGGCCGAGCACAACCTGGCGGCCAACGGCGTCGGCAATACTTTCATCGCGCGGCTCTCGAGCGAGGAAGCCTCGGCCGCGCTGGCGCGCGAGCGGCCGTTCCGCCGCCTGCGCGATTTCGACCTCGACTCCTTCCGCCCCGGGACCGTGCTGGTCGATCCCCCGCGCGCGGGGCTCGATCCGCGCACGCGGGCGCAGGTCGCGGGCTTCGAACGCATCCTGTACATTTCCTGCAACCCGCAGACCCTGCAGCGCGATCTCGCGGCGCTCGCCGCGACCCACCGCATCGAGCGCTTCGCGCTGTTCGACCAGTTTCCTTACACGCATCACCTCGAGTGCGGCGTCTGCCTGAGCCGCCGCTAGCCACTGCAACCGGGAGCATGCCCATGCGAGCCCAACGACTCGACGACGCCACGATCGCCGCGCGCCTCGCGGCGCTGCCCGGCTGGAGCCTGCGCGAGGGCAAGCTCCGGCGCGAGTACCGCTTCGCGGATTTCAACGCCGCCTTCGCGTTCATGACCCGCGCGGCGCTGCGCGCCGAGCAGCTGGACCACCACCCGGAATGGTTCAACGTCTACAACCGCGTCGAGGTCGCGCTGACGACGCACGACGCCGACGGCATCACGGCGCTGGACTTCACGCTGGCGGAGGTAATGCAGGGCTACGCGCTGGCGCTCGGGGCCGCGGGACCCGCCGCCCCCGGCTGAGCGAGGCGTTCAGTAGACCGCGAGGCCGTGCTTGAGCAACGCGCGCGGCAGGACCTCGTCGAGACGGGACAGGTCGGCGGGGCCGAGTTCCAGCAGCTTCAGTCCGTGGCGCTGGTAGACGGCCTTCTTGTCGAGCTTTGCGGTGAGCTGCCCCGGCTCCGTCTCGTCGCCCCAATACTCGATGTAGAGGTGCAGTGACGGCAGGTAGAAGTCGCAGCGGTAGTCGCCCTCGACCGGCAGGCGACGGCGGTAGGCGTGCGCGATCTCCGACATGTACAGCCAGTGGCAGATCATCAGTTCGGCCTTGCTGTGCAGCACGTGCCCGTCGAGGGCACGCAGCCCGTCGCCGTCGTCGACGTGGATCTCGCGCTCGGCATCGCCGAACAGGTCGCGCTCGGCGGCTTCCCCGATGTGCTCGTAGGCGTGGATCACCTGCAGGTTCTCGTTCAGCACGGGATTCCCGGGCAGGGTGGCCGGCCAGCGCACGTAGGGCACACCCGTGTCCGGGTATTCCTCCTGCACCCCGCCGAGCGCCTTGCCGCGGGCGGTGAGCTCCCAGCCCTTCACGCCTTTGCGGATCCAGCCGAGCTCGAGCAGCAACAGGTTGGTCTGACGCGCCGACAACCCCACCCGCAGGCCGAGCGCTGCCGCCGTCAGCAGGGTCTGCTCGGGACTCATGCTGAACAGGCGGTGCTCCAGCACCTGCTCCGGCCAGCCGATGTAGGTGCCGAAGCGCTCGCTGTTCAGGTAGCGGCCGCCCTCGAACTCGCCCTTGCGCGTCAGGCGCCACTGGTCGCCCTGGCGCACGATCCAGCCCTGCTCGGCCAGCAGCGTGAACAGTTCGCGGCTGGGCATGTTCAGGCGCCGCGCCAGCGCCGATCCCGACAGGTATTGCTCAGTTCCCGGCACCGTTTCGAGGCTCCCAGTTGTCCACATTTTCTGTGGATAAGTTTGAGCATAAGTTCTGAGTATGCGCCTCTATGCCGCTCCGCGACTGGATCGGACTCGAATTGGTCATTTTCTGATCAAATAGCATTTTTATTTTATTTATCAAAATGTTACGAGTCTTTTTTAATGTCGATTTGGATCAAAATTACAGATTTGCGACGGAACATGACAATTTGCTCACCCGGCCCGAACCGTGTGCATAACACCAGTTCAGGCACTCGCGTCAAGCACTTTCGCATAGCGCGCCGCCAGCGCCCCGTAGAGCTCGTCGGCGTAGCGGGGACTACGGCTGTCGAGTACGCCCAGCAGCTCGGTCAGGTGCTCGTTGTCCTCGCGACCCAGCCAGTTCTTGCGGTAGCTGCCGTCCTTGTAGCCGTGGTCCTGGCGGAAGAAATTCAGCACGTTCTTGCCCACGTAGGCGGTGAACAGCTCGTCGGGCGTCATGCCGGCCGCCTGCAGCAGCGACCAGAAATGGCTGACCGCGAACCGGCGCTCCACCAGCGCCCGACCCGCGAGGGCCTCGACGGCCTCGCGCAGCTCCATGGGCCGTGGCGGGTTCTCGCGCAGCTCCTCGAGCATGCCGGCGGCGATCTGCGCCGGCGTGTTGCTGCCGTCGAAGCACATGCTCATGCCGAAGTGCCAGATATCGACGACCTCGAGCTTCACGTGGTCCCAGGCCGGCTGCTGGTGCTTCCACCACTTGTAGCCGTAGTGCTCGATCAACTCGCCGCACTCGATCCACAGCGCGCGGTACCAGGCAAACTGCTGGTTGATCCAGTCGGGATGGACCTTGCGGTTCATGCGGTCCTGCATTTCCAGCATGGTGGTCAGTTGCTGCAGCATCGACGATGGAATCCCTTTTGCAGATGGGCTGGCCTGAGGCACGGCAATGCTAGCACAGCGCAGCCGGCGCACCGGAAATGCTGTGGATAAAACCGGGGATATAAAGATTGTCGTTGCGCCGCCCCGTTGCGGGGGTCCGGAATTATCGCCGTATCGACATCAGGAATATATCGCAACGCTATGTTTTTAAAAACTTATTACTTTTGTTTCCCGATCTCGAATCGTGATGAGGACAGAGCCGCCCCGATACCACGACGCGTCGCGGATGTGCATAACGCACGGGAACAGGAGCAGCCGTTCTTTACAACAGGCAGCGGGATCACCAGAATACTGTACATACAGACAGTATCGCGACATGAACCATTTGCTGCAGACACTGCTCGCCCGTCCCGATGTCTGGCAGGCCTCCCGTCCCCGCCTCGCGGCGCCGGCCGGGGACGTCCTGCCCAGCGGGCATGCCGCCCTGGACCGCGTCCTGCACCGCGGCGGCTGGCCGCGGGCGGCACTGACCGAAGTGCTGAGCGGCGGCTGCGGCATCGGCGAGATGCAGCTGCTGGCGCCGGCACTGGCGCAATGCAGCCGCGGCCCGCGCCGGCTGTTCTTCGTCTGCCCGCCCCACCTCCCCTATGCACCCGCCCTGCTGACGCAGGGCGTGGCGCTGGAGCGGCTGCTGGTCGTGCGCGCGGAGCGGGACGCCGACACCCTGTGGTGCGCGGAACAGATCCTGCGCTCCGGCGCCGCGGCCTGCCTGCTGGCCTGGCTGCCCGAATCGCGCCTCGGCGATTACCGCGCCCTGCGCCGGCTGCAGCTCGCCGCGCAGGGCGCCGCCGCCCTGGCATTCCTGTTCCGCCCGCCGCAGGCGGCGCAGAGCCTCTCGCCCGCCGCGCTGCGGATCGCGCTGC
>CAYXJM010000125.1:0-7316 GCA_964465455.1 uncultured Klebsiella sp. | reverse complement strand
CGGCGGCAGCAGCAGCACCCCCGCGCCGGCGAACCGCGTGGCGCGCAGGCTCGCGGTGATCGTCGCGGTGAAGTCGGCCTCGGGCACGACCACCGCGATCAGCCAGTCGAGCCCCAGGCTGTCCTGCCACGGCGCGACGCGCAGGAAGTAGCGCCCGCCGTCGGCCGCGAAGCGGGCGAGGCGCGGCTCGCGCACGCCGGCGAAACCGCCGTGCGCCTCGAGATGGCGCGCGGCGAGTCGCACCAGCGGGTCCGTCGCCTCGGCGACCGGGCGCGGCTCGGGCGGGGCGCCGGCACCTCGGCGCCGGCCGTGCTGCTCCGAGCTGGCGACCAGCGTGCCGTCGCGCTCGACGATGAACACGCGCGCCCCGGGGCTCACGTCGAGCGCCGCGAGGTAGTCGCAGATATTGGCCAGGAACAGGTCGATGCCCACCACCGCCCGCGTCCCGGCGGGCCCGAAGCGCAGCGGCTTGCCCAGCCCGATCACGACCACGTCGGGGTTGTCGACCCAGTTGTAGATGCTGGTCCACGCGGTGCGGCCGGCCGCGAGCGGCTCGCGGTACCACGCCTGCTCGCGGATGTCGCCGAAGGCGAGGTCCTTGCGCAGTCCCGCGCGGCTGCCGTCGGGCGCGATGCCGAACTGGTGCAGCACCGCGAGGTCCGGCGGGCCCGCCTGCTCGACGACGAGTTCGTCGGAGACGTTGTCCACGCGGCCCAGCCCGAAGAAGCGGCCGTCCTCCAGCCCGATGTTGAGATAGCTGATGCCCGCGTAGGCCCGCGCCAGGCGCAGCAGCAGCGCATCGATGGTGGCGGGCCGCTCGGGCGTGATCTCGCCGGTCTCGAGCGCGCCGGCGATGATGTCGACCGCGATGCGCGGCGACTCGAGGTAGCCGCGCAAGTGCTCCTCGACCTGCTTGCCGGCGCGCGACTGCAGCTGTCCGACGAGGTCGGCCACCGCGCGCTGGCCGTTCTGCCACGAGATCCAGCTGCTCACCGCGATCACCGCGAGCAGCAACGGGGCGACCAGCAACGGAAGCCAGAACGCCAGCGGCAGGCCGCTCACGCCGGCATCGCGCGACGATGCCGTGGCGGGCGCGGTGGAAGGCGGGGCGACGGAATGCGGCAAGCGACGGGCTCCTTCAGGCGCGATGCGCGGCGGGCGCGGCGAGCGCGGCGGCCACGCCCGCCGCGACAGGCCGTCAGACTAGCGCCATACGCGCCGCTCCGGTAGTGACACCCGGCGGGCCCGGCCACGCCGCGCCCCCGTGCGCGCCGGATGAGCAAACTTTTATAAACCCTTTCCAAGTTTTCGATTATGCTGGCGCCCACCACGAGTCCGGCGACGACATCCCGATGACCCGAGCCCTTGCCGGCGCGCGCGAACGCGCCAAGGCCGACCGGCGCCAGCGCATCTTCGACGCGGTGCTGGCCATCCTCTGCGAGGAAGGCCTGCCGGCGCTCTCGACCGCCCGCATCGGCGCGCGCGCCGGACTCAGCGTGGCAACGCTGTACAACCTGATCGGCGGCGTGGACCAGATCGTCGATCGCCTGCTCGAGCAGCTCTTCGAGGGCCTCGAGCAGGCCCTGCTGGAGCCCGTCGCCATCGCGAGCCCGGTGCCGGAGTTCGAGGGCTACGTCGAGGCCACCTGGCGCTATCTCGCCGCGCGCGAGGAGCCCCTGCGCGCGGCGCAGCGCGCCGTGTTCCAGCGCGCGCTCAGCGTGGGCGCCAGCAGCCCGGTGCTCGACGTCGCCGCGCGCAGCGCGGCCCGCCTCGCGGACGCCGTGCGCGCGCTGCAGCGCGAGGGGCGGCTCGCCGCGGACGCCGATGCGCGCCTGCTCGCCGAGCAGATGGTGGCTTTCCAGTCGATGCAGCTGCAGAACTGGGCCGTGGGACTGATCGGCCTCGAGCGCTACCGGCTGGCCGCGCGCTACCAGTTCCTCATGCTGCTGCGCGCGTGGGCCACGCCGCAGAGCGCGCCCGCGCTCGACGCGACGCTGCGCGAACGCCAGCGCGAACTCCGGGCGCTGGACCGCCGGCGCCACTCCCTCCAACCCGATCCCGGAAGACAGGCCTCATGAAGAACGAACTGTGTCGTCGCATCGGCATCGCGCTGCCGATCTTCGCCTTCACCCACTGCCGCGACGTCGTCGTGGCGGTATCCCGTGCCGGCGGCATCGGGGTGCTCGGCGCCGCCGGCTTCACGCCGGAGCAGCTGCGGCACGAGCTCGACTGGATCGCCGACCGGCTCGGCGACAAGCCCTTCGGCATCGACGTGATCATGCCGAAGAAGTTCGAGGCGGGCGAGACGCCCGACCTCGCGGCCATGATCCCGGAACGCCACAAGGCCTGGGTGGAAGACGTGCTGGCGCGCCACGGCATCGCGCCCCTGCCGGCCGGCGCCACCCACGGCGGACAGCACGGCGGGATCAGCGGCGAGCAGATCGGCTGGACGCACGACATCTGCCGGCGCCTGCTCGACGTCGCCTTCGGCTATCCCGGGCTCAAGGTGATGGTCAACGCGCTCGGCACGCCGCCCCCCGACGTGCTCGGCGAGTGCCGCGAACGCGGCATCCTGGTCGGCGCGCTGGCCGGCAAGGTGAAGCACGCGCTGGCGCACCGCGACGGCGGCGTCGACTTCGTGATCGCGCAGGGCCACGAGGCCGGCGGCCACACCGGCGAGATCACGACCATGGTGCTGGTGCCGCAGGTGGTCGACGCCGTGGCGCCGCTGCCGGTGCTGGCCGCCGGCGGCATCGCCGGCGGGCGGCAGATGGCGGCGGCGCTGGCGCTGGGCGCCGCGGGCGTGTGGTGCGGCTCGGTGTGGCTCACGACGCCGGAATCCGAGGTCGAGCCGCTGCCGAAGAAGAAACTGCTCGCCGCCGGCAGCGACGCCACCGTGCGCTCGCGCGTGATCTCGGGCAAGCCCGCGCGCATGCTGCGCAGCCGCTGGACCGAGGCCTGGGAGCAGCCCGACTGCCCGGGCTTCCTGCCGCTGCCGCTGCAGGGCATGCTGACGCAGGAGGCGCACCTGCGCATCGCGCGTTCCGGCAACGAGGAACTGGCCTTCTACCCCTGCGGCCAGACGATCGGGATGTGCAACGACGAGCGTGACTGCCGTACCGTCGTCGGCGACATGGTGCGCGAGTACGTCGACACCGTGGAACGACTGGGCCGCACGCTGGACGAAGACGCCTGAACCACCCCGGAGGCATCGAGATGACGGACATCCTCTACGAGCAGCGCGGCGCCGTCGCGTGGATCACCATCAACCGCCCCGAAGCGCGCAACACGCTGAGCCCGGCGGCCTTCGTGGCGCTGGCCGACACCTGGCAGGAGGTGCGCGACAACCGCGACATCCGCGTCGCGGTGCTCACCGGCGCGGGCGATCGCGACTTCTGCTGCGGCGGCGACCTGGGCGGGCTGATCGGCCTGTGGACCGGCGCGCGCACACCGGAGAACCCGGTCGAGGAACGCCTGCTCGCCGACCCGGCGATCGCCGACCGGATGCTGCTGAAGGGCGAGCCGCTGTACAAGCCGGTGATCGCGGCGATCAACGGCCGCGCGCTCGGCGGCGGCTGCGAGCTGCTGGCGGCCAGCGACGTGCGCATCGCGGCCAGCAACGCGCAGTTCGGCCTCCCGGAGCCGCGCTCCGGCATCGTGCCCGGGGGCGGCTCGATGGTGCGGCTCGCGCGCCAGATCCCCTACGCCCACGCGATGCACCTGCTGCTGACCGGCGAGCCGATCGACGCGCCCACGGCGCTCGCGTGGGGACTGATCAGCGAGGTCGTGGCGCCGCACGAGCTGCGCGCGCGCGCCGAGGCGCTGGCGACGCGCATCGCGGCGAACGCGCCGCTCGCGCTCGCCGCCATCAAGCGCACCGTGATCGACAGCCACACCGAATCGTGGAACGACGCCTTCACGCGCGAGGCGCAGGAATCCGCGAAGGTCATGATGACGCGCGACGCGCGCGAGGGACCGCGCGCGTTCAAGGAAAAGCGCACGCCGGAATTCCGCGGAGAATGAGCAAGATGAGCGATTCCGTCTTCGCGCGCGCCTGCGCGCGCGCCCCCGAGGGCATGGAGATCAGCGCGGTCGCCGCCGCGCAGCCCGGGCGCATCGCACTGTGGTCCGAGCAGGGCACCATGAGCTTCGCGGAGCTGAACGCGCAGGCGAACCGCCTGGTGCGGCGCCTGCGCGCGGCGGGCCTCGCCGCCGGCGACGCGGTCGCGCTGGTCTGCGGCAACCGCGCCGAGTTCGCGGTGGTGCGCTTCGCCACGCACCGCGCGGGGTTCAGGCTCACGCCGATCAACTGGCACCTCGCGCCCGAGGACATCCGCTACATCGTCGAGAACTGCGACGCGAAGGCGCTGTTCCTCGACACCCGCGTGGCGAACGTGGCGGCCGGCTGCGCGCGGATCCCGGCGCTGCGCCTTCGCGTCGGCATCGGCGGCGAAATGCCCGGCTACGAAGCGTGGTGCGACGCGCTGGCCGGCCAGGACGGCGCCGACATCCCGGACCCCTCGCTGGGCGGCACCATGCTCTACACCTCGGGCACCACCGGGCGGCCGAAGGGCGTGTACCGCCCGCCGATGGACCCGGCGCACGCGGCAGGGCTGCAGCAGATGCTGACGGCCGTGTTCCGGTTCGATCCCGAGAGCGGGAGCGACCGCGCGCTCGCCACCGGCCCGCTCTACCACACGGGGCCGTTCTCGCTCTGCTTCACCACGCCGCTCACCGCCGGCATCGGCGCCGTGATCATGGACAAGTGGGAGCCGGAGCGCATGCTGGCGCTGATCGAGCAGCACCGCATCACGCACACCTTCTGCGTGCCCACGATGTTCAACCGTCTGCTGCAACTGCCCGAGGCGACGCGCGCGCGCTACGACGTCTCCAGCCTGCGCTTCGTGATCCACGGCGCCGCGCCCTGCTCCGTCGACGTCAAGAAGCGCATGCTCGACTGGTGGGGACCGGTGCTGTGGGAGATGTTCGCGGGCACCGAGGGCCAAGGCACCATCGTGAGCCCCGAGGAGTGGCTCGCCAAGCCCGGCACCGTGGGCCGGCCGGCACCGGGGCAACTGCGCATCCTCGACGACGACGGCGACGAGGTGCCGCCCGGGCGCTCCGGCACCATCTACCTCGTGAACCCGCGCGGCAGCGCGTTCGAGTACTTCAAGGACCCGGCCAAGACCGCTTCCGTGCTCCGCGAGGGCTACTTCACCGCCGGCGACATCGGCCACCTCGACGCCGACGGCTACCTGTTCCTCAGCGGGCGCAGCGCCGAGGTCATCATCTCGGGTGGCGTGAACATCTACCCGCAGGAGATCGACGACGTGATCGCGCGGCACCGCGCCGTGGCCGACGTGGCCTGCGTCGGCGTGCCCAACGAGGATCTCGGCGAGGAGGTCAAGGCGGTGGTCGAGCTGCGCGAGGGCTTCACGCCGGACGAGGCGCTCAGGCAGTCGCTGACGGATTTCTGCGTCGAGCACCTCGCCAAGCAGAAGTGGCCGCGCAGCATCGACTTCGTCGAGCGCCTGCCGCGCTCCGAGGCGGGCAAGGTGCTGCGCCGCGCGATCCGCGAGCGCTACTGGGCCGGCCGCGAGCGGCAGATCTGAAGGGGTGCGACGGGCATGAGAGTACTCGGCAGCCTGATCGGCGCGCTCGGCGACATCCCGGCGGCGGTGAGGGAACTGGAAGCCGGCGGTTACGACGGCGCCTACTGCGCGGAGATCAACAACGACCCGTTCCTGCCGGCGCTGCTCGCCGCCGGGCACAGCGAGCGCATCGAGATCGGGACCGCGATCGCGGTGGCCTTCGCGCGCAACCCGATGACCACGGCGCAGAGCGCGCACGACCTGAACGAGTACGCGCGCGGGCGCTTCGTACTCGGGCTGGGCTCGCAGGTGCAGGCGCACGTCACGCGCCGCTACGGCATGCCGTGGTCGCAGCCGGCCGCGCGCATGCGCGAGTTCATCCTCGCGCTGCGCGCGATCTGGGCCTGCTGGCACGAGGGCACGCCGCTTCGCTTCGAGGGCGAGTTCTACCGCCACACGCTGATGACGCCGATGTTCGTGCCCGCCACGCGCGACTACCCGCCGCCCAGGGTGCGCCTCGCGGGCGTCGGCCCGCGCATGACCGCGGTCGCCGCCGAAGTCGCCGACGGGCTGATCGCGCACGGCTTCACGACCGAGCGCTACCTGCGCGAGGTCACGGCCCCCGCGCTGGCCGCGGGGCTGGCGCGCGCCGGCAAGCGCCGCGAACAGATCGAGGTGATCGCGCCGATCATGGTCGTCACCGGCGAGGACGAGGCGGGCTTCCTGCGCAGCCGCGAGGCGGTGCGCGCGCAGCTGGCCTTCTACGCCAGCACGCCGGCCTACGCCGGGGTGCTGGCGCTGCACGGCTGGGAAGCGCTCGGACAGGAGCTCACCGCGCTCAGCAAGGCCGGCCGCTGGGCCGAGATGGGCGCGCTCGTCGACGACGCGATGCTGGGCGCCTTCGCGGTGGTATGCGAACGTCCCGAGCAGGTGCCGGCAGCGCTGCGGGCGCGCTACGCCGGGCTGATCGACGGCTGGATGTGCACGGTGGCACTGGCCGATCGCGAGCGCCAGCACGCGCTGGTGCGCGCGCTCCGCGATCCGCCATGACAGGCACGCAGATCCTGGTGATCAACAGCGGCAGTTCCTCGCTGAAGTTCCGCGTCTACGACATGCACGACGAGCGGGAAACGGCCGGCGGCACGATCGGGAACATCGGCGAGCGCACGCGCACCGGGGCGGCGGGCCCCGCGGATCACCGCGCCGCGCTGGCACAGGCGCTGGCTGCCATCGCGGCGCCGGAGGCCATCGCCGCGGTCGGACACCGCGTCGTGCACGGCGGGGAGCGCTTCGTCGCCCCCGAGCGCATGGACGCCGCGGCGCTGGCCGAGCTCGCGCGCTTCGACGCGCTGGCGCCGCTGCACAATCCCGCGAACCGCCTCGGCATCGCGCTCGCGATGGAGTTGCTGCCCGGCCGGCCGCACGTGGCGGTGTTCGACACCGCCTTCCACCACGGCCTGCCGCCCGAGGCGCGCGAATACGCCGTGCCGCGCGCGTGGCGGGAACGCGGCGTGCGCCGCTACGGATTCCACGGCACCTCGCACCGCCACGTGAGCCGCGAGGCGGCGCGCCTGCTCGGCAAGAGCGCGACGGAGACCAACCTGGTCAGCCTGCACCTCGGCAACGGCGCCAGCGTCGCGGCGATCCGCGGCGGCGCGTCCGTCGACACCTCGATGGGCATGACGCCGCTCGAGGGCCTGGTGATGGGCACGCGCGCCGGCGACC
>CAYXJM010000124.1:0-7355 GCA_964465455.1 uncultured Klebsiella sp. | reverse complement strand
ACAGGCCCACCATCTGCAGCTTGAGGTCGTACTGGTCCGACCAGAACCAGGGCACGCCGGCGTGCGGCACGCGCTGCCCGCAGATCGACGCGGCCGCCACGCGCGCCTGTTCGCTCGCATTCGGCACGGATTCGAGGCGAACGCGGCGGCCGAGGAAACCGTTGTCGTGGTTGGTGCAGTCGCCCGCGGCGACGATGTCGGGATCGCTGGTCTGCGCGTAGAGGTCGACGACGATGCCGTTGTCCACCTCGAGACCCGCCTGCTCGGCCAGCTCGGTGTTCGGGACCAAGCCGATGCCGACGATCACGAGGTCAGCCGGCAGCCGCGTGCCGTCCTGCAGCACCACGGCTTCCACCTGCTCGCCGCCCTCGAGCGCCTCGACGCCGGCGCCGAGGCGGATGTCGACACCGTGACGGCGGTGCACGCCGTCGTAGTACGCGGAGAGTTCCGGGCCGGTCACGCGCGCCAGCAGGCGCGGCAGGGCCTCGACCAGCGTGACCTGGAGCTCCTTCTTGATGCCGACGGACGCGGCTTCCAGGCCGATGTAGCCGCCGCCGATGATGACGAGGCGCCGCCCGGGCTTGAACTGTTCGCGCAGACGGTTGATGTCCGCGAGCGTCCTCACGTAGTGCACGTTCGGCTTGTCGGCGCCGGCCAGCGGCAGCCGGCGCGGGCGCCCGCCGGTCGTTATCGCCAGCTTGTCGTAGCGGATGCTGTCGCCGTTGCCGAGCGTCACGGTGTGCGCCGCGCGGTCGATCGCGGTGACGCGCACGCCGGTGCGCAACTCGATGTCCTGCTTTTCATAGGCCGCCCGCGGCCTGATGTAGAGCGCTTCCTCGGCGGTATCGCCGGAGAGGTAGGTCTTCGACAGGGGCGGACGGCGGTACGGCGGCGCGTCCTCCTCGCCGATCAGGACGATGCGTCCGGTGTAGCCGTGCTGGCGCAATGCCGTCGCGAGGTCGCAGCCCGCCTGCCCGGCGCCGACGATGACGGTCACGCTGCTCATACCTGCGACTCCGGCAGGTGCACGACCAGCCCGTCGAGGCGGTCGTTCAGGACGATCTGGCAGGCCAGGCGGCTGCCGGGGCGCAGATCCAGCACGCCGTCCAGCAGCTGGGCCTCGATCTCCGAGGGCGGCCCCGCGAGGTCCATCCACTCGGGATCCACGTGGACGTGGCAGGTCGCGCAGGCGCACGCGCCGCCGCAGTCGCCGAGGATGCCGGGCACGAGATTCTCCACCGCGGCCTGCATCACGCTCATGCCGCGGTCGGCACCGACGACGTAACGCTGCTCGCTGCGGTCAATGAAGGTCAACTGCATGGATCAACTCCTGGTTACTCGAAGCAAGCCGGGGCTGGACCGCGGCCGCGCGCCGGCATCATAAGTCTTTGACCGTCCACGCGCGAGCCGGCACCGCGGGATCCCCGCGGCTCGCGCCCACACCGTCACAGTCGCCGAGGAACGACAGGATGTCGCGCGCGCAGCCCGCGGCATCCTCGAGATGGAGCATGTGCCCCGAGCCGGGCCGGTGGATGCGCCGGACCCCGGGCGCGGCGGCCTCGATCAGGCTCGCGATCAGCGCAAAATCCGCGAGATCGCGACCGCCCGTCAGCAGCAGCGTGCGCGTCTGCAACAGGTGGAGGCGGTCCACGTCCGGCAGCATCGGGCGCTGATCGTCCCGGATCCACGCTCGGCCGGAGAAGCGCATGATCGACTCGAACAGGGCGTGCCCGGCCGCACTGCGGCGGGTCGTCGCGAACAGCGGATGCTCCCACCACAGGCGTCGGGCCTCGTCGAGCGCCCCGGCACGCGCGCGCTCGACGATGGGACGCCACAACGCCTGCCAGTCCGCGGACCATTCCCACGCGACCAGGCCGGGGCTGACCAGGACCAGCCTGCGCACCCGCCCGGGATGGTCGAGGGTGAAGTTCAGCGCGATGCTCCCGCCCATCGACACGCCGACCAGCTCGCACCGCTCCACGCCGCTCGCATCGAGGATGGCCAGCAGGTCGTCGGCGTGGCTGAACGGCGCCTGCTGCGCGCCCACCGAGCGACCGAATCCGCGCAGGTCGTAGCGCAATGCCGGCAGCGCGCCGGCCAGCTCCGACCACACGCCGTCCCAGGTGTGCAGGTCGCCGCCGAAACCGTGCAGGAATAGCGCACGCGGCGCCTCGCCGCACTGCCGTGCGTGGAAGTCGGCGCCTGCCGCGCGGATCGTGAGCGACCTGTCCACGGCTGCGCCGGCGCTAGAAATCGATGACGATCTTGCCCATGTGCCGGCCGCCCTCGAGACGGCGCAACGCATCGGGCAGCTGCTCGAAGCGGTAGCGGCTGTCGATCACCGGCCGCAGAGCGTGGAAGGCGATGGCGCGGTTCATCGCCTCGAAGTCGTCGCGGCTGCCGACCATGTGCGGCGTGATGCTGACGCCGGCAGCGAATAGCGAGGGCACGGCCCCGGGCATGCCGCCCAGCAGCCCCACCAGCGCGACCCTGCCGCCCCGGCGCGTCGCGGCTACCGAGCGCTCGATCGTGGCGGCCCCGCCGACGTCTATCGCGAGATCCACGCCGGCGCCGCCCGTGAGCTCGCGCACCGCCTTGTCCCACGCCGGTTCGGCGCGGTAGTCGATGGTCTCGTGCGCGCCGAGCGCGCGCAGGCGCGCGCAACGTTCGGGGCTGGACGAGATCATGATCACGCGCGCGCCGAACAGCCGCGCGAACTGCAGCGCGAACACGGAGACGCCGCCGCCCCCTTGCAGCAGCACCGACATGCCCGGCAGCAGCGGCGCGGCTCCGCACAGGGCGTGCCACGCGGTCACGCCGGCGCACGGCAGCGCGGCGCCCTCGCCGAAATCCAGGTGCGCCGGCAGCAGCACGGCCTCGCTGTGGTGCACCACCATTTCCTGCTGCATCACGCCCGGCAGGCCGCTGCCGCGGCAGAGCACGCCCGTCGTCGCCTGCCACGGGCCTCCGATCCAGTCGGGATTGAAGACGAGCGCCACGCGATCGCCGGGCTTGATGCGCCAGACATCGGGCGCCGTCTCGAGGACTTCGCCCGCCCCGTCCGAGCAGGGGATCAGCCCGCCCGGGCCGCGGCTCCCGATGGCGCCCGACAAGGCCAGGAAGTCGCGGTAGTTGACCGAGGCCGCACGCATCGCGATGCGGACCTGTCCCGGCCCGAGCGGACCGGGCGCCGGCCTGTCCTCGATCGCCAGCGAGTCCACGCCGGAGGGCGTGCGCGAAACAAAGACCTTCATGCATCACTCTCCTGCCCGGCATCGAACTCGCGGATGGCCGTCTCCATCGCCTCGCGCATGGACCGGTAGAACCGCGACATCGCCCGAAGGCGCGAGGCAGCCGCGCCGGCGGCGACCGCCGCGGCGCCACCCTCGAGCAGCACGCCCAGTTGCCCGAGCATGAGGCCCCGCTCAGCGAACAGGCCGGCGTAGTTGTCGGAGGCGCTGTAGAGCACGCGCTTGCTCCCGCGCTCGCCGTGGCGGCGCACCAGGGAGTGCTTTTCCAGCAGTCGCGCGGCCACGCTGGCGCTGCTCTTGCTGATTTCCAGGTCCGCCGCGATGCCGTCGAGGCTGACCGGCCCCGGGCCCAGCAGCAGGTAGCCGTAGATCCGTCCCATCGTCTGCGGCATGCCCCACGGCACCAGCAGCGACGCGACGTCGTCGATGAAACGCATCTGCCCGGCCCGCGCCGCGCTTTTTGACATATTCGACATATTCCGAATATGCTGAATTTACATGATCGCGTCAACCGGCAGGCGGGGACGGTTGCCCGCTCACGCGCGCGCAGCGCCCCGTCGATCGATCGCACACGCAACGGAGGTAAGGCCCAATGATCGGAGAAGACCCGCTGGACCTGGGCGGCCAGGTCGCTTTCGTCACCGGCGCCGGACAGGGTGCCGGGCGCGCCATCGCGCTCGCACTGGCGCGCCACAACGCCGGCGGCGTGGCGGTCAACGATTTCGTGGCCGAGCGCGCCGAGGCCGTGGCGGCCGAGATCAGGGCGCTCGGCGTGCCGGCAATCGCGGCGCCCGCCGACGTGGGCGATTACGCCTCGGTGCAGTCGGCCATGGCCGGCGCCGCGCAGGCGCTCGGCCCGATCACCATCCTCGTGAACAACGCCGGCAACGCTGGTCCCGAGGCCACGATGCGCGCCTCTCCGCTGTTCTGGGAGACCGAACCGCAGGAGTGGGACCGCTACTTCCGCACCAACTTGCAGGGCGTGATGCACTGCTGCCACGTCGCGCTGCCGGGCATGGTGCGCGAGGGCAAGGGCCGCATCGTCACGATCGTCTCCGACTCCGGCCGCGTCGGCGAGGCGAAGCTCGTGGCCTATTCGGCCGCAAAGGCCGGCGCCGCGGGCTTCGTGCGCTCCATCGCGCGCGAGGCCGGCCGCTTCGGCATCACCTCGAATGCGATCTCGCTCTCCACGCTGGAGCCGCCGCTGCCCGAGCCGGCCAGGAGCGAATTCCTCGCCAGCGAGCGCGCCAAGGCGCACGTCGCGCGCTACGTCATCCGCCGTTTCGGTCAGCCCGACGACGTCGCCAACATGGCGTTGTTCCTGTGCTCGGACGCTGCCTCGTGGATCACCGGGCAAACCTACCCGGTCAACGGCGGCTACGCATTCGCGCAGTGAGTTCGCCCGTCACCGGCGCCTGCACCAACATCGACAACGGCATCACGGCCGGCTGAAATCCCGGACCGTTTTTCACCAGGGAGGCCCATCATGAGCATCGATCAAGGCGCGCTCGCGACGCTCGTCGCGAAGGAAGAAATCCGCGAACTCGTGCTGCTGTATTCGCGCGGCGTCGATCGCAAGGACGCCGCGCTGCTGCGCACGCTCTACACGCGCGATGCCACGGACACGCACGGCGACACCTTCGACGGGCCGGCCGAGGACTATGTCCGGTTCCTCGAACAGGCCTTCCCGCACATGCGCTACAGCGGACACCACGTCTGCAACCACCTGGTCTCGGTCGACGGCGACGAGGGCGAAGGCGAGGTCTATGCGATCGCGTACCACATCATCCCGGACGGCAAGGGCGGATGGACCGAGGACCTGATGTGCGCCCGCTACGTCGACCGCTACCGCAAGGAAGACGGCCGCTGGCGCTTCGCCAAGCGCGTGGTGTCCTACGACATGCGCAGCCAGCGTCCATTCCCCGAGAACGGATCCACTGCCCGCCACGACGCGGATCCCGGCCTCGCGGTGCTGACGCACCGCCTGTTCGCGCGCGGCGCACGGGACTAGCGTCGCAGCGGCCCGCTCAGTGCCTGCGGCTGCGCGCGCGCTCGCGATACTCGCGCGGCGTTTCACCCGTGACCCTGCGGAACGCGAAACAGAAACCCGAAGGTGAGGCAAAGCCGAGCGAATAGGCGATCGCCTTGACGCTGTGGTCGGCGGCCAGCAGCCGCCTCGCGTGCTCCACGCGGCTGTTCTCCACGTACTCGCCGATGGAGCAACCGCGGCTGGCGCGAAAGCCGCGGGTGAGCTGCCGCACCGAGAGGCCGCACAGCGCGGCCAGCTCGGCCAGCGTCGGCGCCTTGCTCTCCTCCCGGAGTCGTTCGTCGACGAGGCGCAGGCGCCAGGGCGCAAGCCCGCGCACCGGGGCGTCGTCGTGCACCGCGGACCAGTAGCGCGTCAGTTCGATGCCGAGTTGCTTCGCGATCAGCTCGACGAGCACGTCGCTCGCGAAGCCCGGCGCCCGCGCCTCCTCCGCGAGGCGTAGCAGCAGGCTGCGGATGTTCGCCTCGCGGATGTCGAGACCGGCCATCAGACGCCGGGCGTCCCACTCGAGGTCGCGGCCGAGCCACGCCCGCATGGCTTCCGGGTGCAGCTGGCAGATGATCGAGCTCTGCTGCCCGCAGTCGTCGCTGCGGGCCAGCATGGCCTCGCCGGGCGGCACCAGGAAGACGTGGCCGATGCGCTCGAAGCGGTCGCGGCCCCAGCGCTCGGGGTAGCAGGCACGCGCGTTGCGCGGCCGCGGCGTGAGGCAGAGATCGAGCTGGTACCTGTCCTCGCAGAACAGGTTGTCGGCAGGTTCCGCGAAATGGAAGCGCACGAGCTGCGCCGTCGCAACCGGCACGCGGAGTTCCGCTTCGATGGTCATCACGTCGTTGACAGCGCGTTCCATGACGGCGATCTCCTCACTCCCCATGCTTGCCGTGGCCTGTAGGCGGCAGTCCGTCGGACCGGGCGCCGCGCGCGGCGGATTGTCCCGTTGGCACGGCTCAGAGCCGCAGCAGCGTCGTGTGCCTGAGCAAGCGCAGCTGCTCCTTCCGGAATCGCGCCACCACCGTTTCGGTGTCCGCGCCGGGACAGACGCTGTTCCTGAACACGCGCGGCCCGATGATCGCGCTGGTCAGCAGGATCACGCAGAAGACCTCGGCATCGATCGCGTCGCCGGGGTCGGTCGCGACGTCGTGCGTGCGGATCCCCTCCACCAGGGCATCCCAGTGCGCGTAACGCGTGCGAATGTCGCCGACCGAGATCAGGTCCTCTATCCACAGCTTGATCAGGTCCGGATTTTCCAGCACGAAGCGGGTGATGTAATCGACGCGCTCCTGCTGGGGGGCGTCGTTGGTGAACGGCTTCGCGAGTTGCCCGGAAGACCAGGCCTTCACCGCGTCCATCAGCGCGTCGAGGCTCGCGAAGTGGTAGTACACGGTTGCGCGATTGATGCCCATGGCGCGCGCCACCGCGCTGATCGACACCGCGCCAACGCCGCGTTCCGAGATCAGGCGGACGGTGGTCGCGATGATCTCCCGGTGGGTGTCGTCGAAGCACTTGTGGCGGCGCCGCGCCGGACCCTGCGGGTGGGCAGAACCGTCCGGAGGCGCGATCACGGCGGCCGCTGCCCGAGCCGGCTTGCTTGCATGAACACTCACGGCATTCTCCTCGCTCGATCCGAATTCCCGCGGCCCGCGCCGGGCTCGCGCCAGCCGGCAGACCGACCCGCACGGCGTTCCGCCCGACCGCCAGCCAAATTCCAACATCAGTGTTGAAATTACGACACAGATGTCGTAATTTTGCAATGCGATGTGCCGGGACGTGCTGCCCACCCTCCCGGGAAACGCACATCGCGCGCGGCCTCGCGTCCTCGAGGCGTGTCTGTTGTTGGGGAGGCATTCCATGACTACGCAAGTTGCCGGACCAGGCGCGGCGCCGAGCGAGCAAGAACTCGCACTGGGCACGGGCCCGATCCCGGCCGGTCCCTACTATCGCCCCGAATATTTCGAGCTGGAGCGCGAGGCGATCTTCCGCCGCACCTGGCTCAACGTAGGGCACGTGTGCGAACTGCCCGAAGCCGGCAGCTTCATCGTGCGGGAACTCGATTTTGCCAA
>CAYXJM010000123.1:0-7432 GCA_964465455.1 uncultured Klebsiella sp. | reverse complement strand
CTGTTCGACAATTACCTGAAGAACCACCCGGCGCCCGAGGCCTGCGAGTACTACCTGTGCGGTCCGCCGATGATGAACGCGGCCGTGATCAAGATGCTGGAGGACCTGGGTGTCGAGCGCGACAACATCCTGCTGGACGACTTCGGCGGCTGAGGCGGCGCGCGTCGCGCCGCGGCGTACGGGAGCAGCGTGGCTGCTCCCGTTTCTTTTTCTGCTCGCGTCCTGCACGCCCGGGCCCGAGGTGTGGCGCTTCGAGGGGGCCACGATGGGCACCGTCTACCACGTCACGGTCGTCGATCCGCCCGCCGGTCTCGCGCGCGAGGCCGCGGCCGCCGGCGTCGACGCCGCGCTCGCCGAGGTGAACGCGCAGATGTCCACCTACCGCGCCGATTCCGAGGTCTCGCGCTTCAACCGCGCCGCGCCGGGCGAATGGTTCGCGGTGTCGGCGAACACCGCCGACGTCGTCGCCACCGCCCTGGAGGTCTACGCGCGCAGCGGTGGGGCCTTCGACGTCACGGTCGGCCCGCTGGTGGACCTGTGGGGCTTCGGCGCCGGCTCGAAGGGCGGGGACCGCGTTCCCGCGGACGCCGAGATCGCGGCCGCGGCCGCGCGCGTGGGCTCGGGGGCGCTGCGCGTGCGCGCGGATCCGCCGGCGCTGCGCAAGGAGGCGGAGCGCGAGATCGACCTGTCCGCGATCGCCAAGGGCTATGGCGTCGATCGCGCCGCGCTGTGGCTCGAAGGGAACGGCGCGAAGAACTACATGGTCGAAGTGGGAGGCGAGGTGCGCACGGCGGGACGCAATCCGCAGGGTGCAAAGTGGCGCATAGGCATCGAGGCGCCGGAGTTGCAGCGGGGGCACGCGATCACCGCGGTGGCGCTCAGCGGCGAGTCGGTCGCGACGTCCGGCGACTACCGCAACTATTTCGAGTCCGGCGGCAGGCGCTATTCGCACACCATCGACCCGGCGACGGCGCGCCCCGTCGAGCACGCACTGGCCTCGGTCACGGTCGTCGCGACCGACTGCAAGACCGCCGACGCGCTGGCGACCGCGATCGACGTGCTCGGCCCCGACCGGGGGCTGGCGTTCGCCGAGCGCGAAAAGCTGCCGGTGTACCTGATCGTGCGCGCAGGTGCGGGCTTCGAGTCCCGGTCGAGCACGGCGTTCGCACCCTATCTCGTCGACCGCGAAGCGGAGGCTGGACCATGAGCACACTGTTGTTCACGCTGGGTTTCTTCCTGCTGGTGGCGCTGGCGATGGCGGTGGGGCTGCTCGCGGGGCGCGGCCCGATCAAGGGCAGCTGCGGCGGCATCAGCGCGATGTCGGGCGAGGACTGCCCGATCTGCGGCGGCAACCCGGCGAAGTGCGACGCCGCGGACTCCGCGCGCGAGGAGCTGGGCTACGACGCGACGCGCGAGCGGCGCTGAAACCGCGCGCGGCCGCCGCAACACATGAGCTCCGCGCGCGGCGGCATCCTCGGCAAGCTCGCCGGGCAGACGGCGATCTACGGGCTGAGCACCGTCGTCGGCCGGCTGCTGAATTACCTGCTGGTTCCCCTCTACACCTACCAGTTCACGGACCCGCGCGACTTCGGCGTCGTCACGGAGTTCTACGCCTACGCCTCGTTCCTGAACGTGGTGCTGACCTACGGCATGGAGACGGCCTTCTTCAACTTCTCCGCCAAGCGCGACCGCAGCCCCGCGGTCTACAGCACGGCGTTGTTCTCGCTGGGCCTCAGCACCGCGCTGTTCCTCGCCGCGATCACGCTGAACGCGCAGCCGCTCGCCGGGCTGCTGCGCTACCCGGCGCACGCGGAGTACGTGCTCTGGATGGCCTGGGTGATCGGTCTCGACGCCCTGACGGCGATACCGTTCGCGCGGCTCCGGGAGCAGGAGCGCGCCGGGCGCTTCGCGTTGCTGAAAACCCTGAACATCCTCGTCAACGTCGGCGGCAACCTGCTCTTCCTCGGCCTCGGCAAGTGGGCCTTCGAGTCGGCCGCGGTGCCGGGCTGGCTGGCATGGGCGCGGGCGCTCTACGACCCGCAGATCGGCATCGGCTACGTGTTCATCGCCAACTTCGTCGCGAGCGCCGCGACCCTGCTGCTCCTGCTGCCGGAGTTCCTCGCGGCACGCACGCGGCCCGATCCCGGGCTGCTGCGGCAGATGCTGGCCTACGCCCTGCCGCTGCTGCTGGCGGGGCTGGCCGGCATGGTGAACGAGACCATGGACCGCATCCTGCTGAAGTACCTGCTGCCGGCCGAGGTCGCGATGCGCGAGCTCGGCATCTACGGGGCCTGCTACAAGATCTCGATCCTGATGAGCATCTTCATCCAGGCCTTCCGTTACGCCGCCGAGCCCTTCTTCTTCGCCCAGCACCGGCAGGCCGACGCGCGCGCGCAGTACGCGCTGGTGATGCGCTGGTTCGTCGTCGCCTGTGCGTTCATCTTCCTCGCGGTGATGGCGAACATCGCCTGGGTGCAGTACTTCGTGGGGGCCAGCTACCGCGCCGGCCTCGACGTGGTGCCGGTGCTGCTGCTCGCGAACCTCTGCCTCGGCGTGTTCTTCAACCTGTCGATCTGGTACAAGCTCACCGAGCAGACGCGCTTCGGGACCTACCTCACGCTGTGGGGCGCGGTGGTCACGCTGACGCTGAACTTCTGGTGGATACCGCGCATCGGCTACATGGGCGCGGCCTGGGCCACGCTGATCTGCTACGCCAGCATGGCGGTGTGGTCCTACCTGCTCGGGCAGAAGCACTTCCCGGTACCCTACGACCTGAAACGGTTGCTCGGCTATCCGCTGCTGGCGCTGGCGCTCTACGCCTGCCTGCGGCGTGTCGATGGCCTCTCCACCGGCGCGTCGCTGGCCGTGGGCAACGGCCTGCTCGCCTGCTTCGCCGCCATCGTCGTCGTGCTGGAGCGCCCGCGGCGCCGCGGCGCGGCGTGAGTCGGCGGCGGTGCCGCGGCGGGCCGGCGCCCGCCCGCTGCCCGCGCCGGATTGGACGCGGGCGATTGCGCCGAATTAGACTCGGTCCGCTCCACCACGGGCGGGCGCCCGCCCGCCGCGAGGCGCAACGCGTCCACGACCACAGCAAGCAAAGGGGGTCCACCTTGCATCGCTCCGCCGCATTCGCCGCCACGCTCGCCGCGTCGCTGTTCCTGCTCCCCGCGGGCGCCGGCCACGCCGGCGGCAACACGTACCGCTACGACGCCGATGTCGCGCGCACCAGTTACGGCATCCCGCACATCCGCGCCGCGGACTGGGGCAGCCTCGGCTACGGTTACGGCTACGCCTTCGCCGAGGACAACGGCTGCGTGCTCGCGCGCGACGTGCTCGTGGCCACCGGCACGCAGTCGCGCTGGTTCGGCGCCGGCGCGGCCAACGCGAACCTGGACTCGGATCGCGTCTACCGGATGGTGAACTCCGACGAGCGCAGCGAGGCGGGGTGGGCGAGGCTCGACGCCGACACGCGCGCGCTGCTCACCGGTTATGCGGACGGCTTCAACCGCTACCTGCGCGATACCGGCGGCGAGCGGCTCGCGGCGGATTGCCGCGGCGAGCCCTGGGTGCGGCCGCTGACGGGGCTCGACACGCTGAAGGTGCTGCGCAAGCTGCTGGTGCGCGCCGGCATCGGTCAATTCGTGCCCCAGATCGTGGCGGCTGCACCCCCGGCGGTGCCGGTGGCCGCTGCGGTTGCCGCCGCCGCGCCGGCGCCCGCCCTGCTCGCCGCAGCGGGGCCCGCGGACGCGACGGCGCCCGCGATCGACCCGGCCGAACTGCCGGACTTCAGTACGGAGCGCTTCGGCAGCAATGCCGTCGCGCTCGGTGGCGATCTCACGGGCGGGGCCGGCGCGCTGCTCGGCAACCCGCACTTTCCCTGGACCGGCATCGAGCGCTTTTACCTGGTGCACCTTACGATCCCGGGACGCTACGACGTGATGGGCGCCTCGATCTTCGGCTTCCCGCTGATCAACATCGGCTTCAACGGCGATGTGGCCTGGAGCCACACCGTCTCGACCGCACGGCGCTTCGTGCTGCGCGAGCTGGCGCTGGTCCCGGGCAATCCGCGTGCCTACCGCTACGACGGCGCCGACGTCGAGATGCAGCCGGAAACCGTCGCCGTCGAGGTGCTGCAGCCGGACGGTTCGATCACGCGCGACGAGCACACGTTCTGGCAGACGCGCTTCGGCCCGGTCGTCGAGCCCACGTCGCAGCTGCCGTGGTCGCTGACCACGGCCTATGCGCTGACGGACGTCAACATCGAGAACGACCGCGCCTTCCGCCAGTACGTCGAGATGGGGCAGGCGCGCGACGTCGGCGAACTCCGGTCCGCGCTCGAGCGCCACGTCGGCCTGCCGTGGGTCAACACGATCGCCGCCGACAGCAGCGGCAACGCGTTCTACGGTGACATCGGCTCGATACCGAACGTCGGCAGCGACAAGCTGGCGGACTGCTCGACCTCGCCGGTCGCGAAGCTGATGGCCACGCTGCGCGTGTACGCGCTGGACGGCTCGCGCTCGGCCTGCGACCCCGGCACCGACCCCGATGCGCCGACCGCGGGCGTCTTCGGCGCGGGCAACCTGCCGGGGCTGACCCGGCGCGACTTCGCGCAGAACTCGAACGACAGCTACTGGCTGGCGAACCCGGCCGAGCGGCTCGAGGGCTTCTCGCCGATCATCGGCGCGGACGAGAACCGCCCGCAGGGGTTCCGCACGCGGCTCGGGCTGCGCCAGATCCAGGATCGCGCGGCGGGCATCGACGGCTTGCCCGAGACGGGCTTCAGCCGCCGCTGGCTGCAGGACGTGCTGTTCGCCAACCGCCACTACAGCGCCGAGATCATGCTGCCCGGCGTGCGGCAGCTCTGCGCGATGCGCAGCCCCGATGTCGTCGTCGGCGGCCGGGCCGTGAACGTCGCGACCGCCTGCAGGGTGCTGCGCGACTGGGACGGCCGCAACGACGTCGCCAGCGTCGGCGCGCACGTCTGGGGCGAGCTGTGGCGGCGGGTGTCGGGCAAGCCGACGACCGGCTCCGGGCTGCCGGAGGTCACGAACGTGCTCTACGCCGTGCCCTTCGATCCCGCCGACCCGGTCGACACGCCGCGTGACCTCAACGTCGCCAATGCCGACGTCGTCACGCGCGTGATGGGCGAGCTCGCGTACACGGTGACGTTCTTCGCCGAGGCGGGAATACCGCTGGACGCGCGTTGGGGTGACGTGCAGTTCGACGTGCGCAACGGCGAGCGGATCCCTATCCCCGGCGGTTCCGGCACCTCGGGCGTGTACAACGCGATCTACACCGCGCCGCAGCCGCAGAACGGCGGCCTGACGCCGGTCGTCGCGGGCTCGAGCTACATCCAGGCCGTGACGTTCCGGCGCAAGGGGCCGGAAGCCTACGGGATACTGACCTACTCGCAGTCCACGAATCCGGCCAATCCGCACTTCGCGGACATGACCGGGCTGTTCTCGCGCGAGCGCTGGGTGCGGCTGCCCTACCAGCCCGACGACATCAGCAGCGATCCGAACTTCGTTTCGTTCCGGCTGCGCGCGCGCGACTGAACACGGCGCCGCGCGCGCCGCTCAGGGTGCCTGCGCCGCGACGCCGTGCGCGCCCTGCAGGCCGTGCAGCAACGCGAGCATGCGCGTCGGGAAGTCGGTCACGATGCTGTCGATGCCGAGCGCCTGCAGGCGCCGCGCCTCGGCGTCGTCGTTCACGGTCCACGCCGACACCGCGAGCCCCGCCGCCTGCGCGGCCCGCACGCGAGCGGCCGTGCACAGCTTCCAGTGCAGCACCAGCAGCCGGGCGCCCAGCGCCAGCGCGCTTGACAGCGGATCCGGGCGCGTGCGATCCGTGACCAGCCCGAGTTCGATGCGCGCGTCGGCCGCGCGCACGGCGCGCAGCAGCTCGCGGTCGAAGGACGTGACGGCGGCGCGCTCGTAGAGGTCGAAGTCGCGGAACAGCGCCGCGAGCCGGTCCGCCATCAGCGCGCGGCTCGCGGCATCGACCGGCTTGGCCTCGAGCTGCAGGTGCCGGAGCTCGGGAAATTCCTCCAGCACGCGCGCGATGGTCGGCACCGGCTGCGGGTCCGGCCACGCCGGGCCCGCGCGGCGCGCGTCGAGGCGCGCGAGCTCGGCGACGCTCCTGTGCGCGACGAGGCCGCGGCCGTCGGTGGTGCGGTTCACGGTCTCGTCGTGGATCACCACGAGCTCGTCGTCTGACGAGAGGCGCAGGTCCAGTTCCACGCGCGGCGCGCCGGCGGCGATCGCGCGGTGGAAGCCCGCGAGCGTGTTCTCGGGCGCCTCGCCGCGCGCGCCGCGATGGCCGTAGATCAGCACGCGTTCCAGATCCGGCAGCGCCGTTCGTAGGCCTCGCGGCAGGCGGCGACGTCGTCGAGGAAGCGCGGCAGCTCGTCGAGCAGCAGCGCCTGCGGCCCGTCGACGAGCGCCTCCTTCGGCTGCGGGTGGAAGTCGACCAGCACGAGGTTGGCGCCCGCGATCACGCCCTGCGCGGTGGCGTGCGCCAAGTCGAGGACGCGGTCCGGCGCGGCCTCGCGCGAGCCGACGGAGTGCGAGGGATCGACGCACACGGGCATGCGCGTCAGGCGCTTGATCACCGGCACGTGCGCGAAGTCGACCATGTTGCGGTGCGGCGCGCCGGCGTCGCTCTTCATGCCGCGCAGGCAGAAGATCACGCGCGAGTTGCCCTCGGTCGCGAGATACTCGGCCGCGTTCAGCGATTCGTTCAGCGTGATGCCGAAGCCGCGCTTCAGCAGCGCCGGGTAGGTCTGCTGGCGGCCGATGGCCTTCAGCAGCTCGAAGTTCTGCGTGTTGCGCGTGCCGATCTGCAGCATCACGCCGGTGGGCCGGCCGAGCTTCTCGAGCGCGGTGTCGATCTCCTCGATGTGGCTCTCGTGGGTGACCTCCATCGCGATCACGCGGATGCCGTGCTTGCCCGCGAGCTCGAACACCCACGGCAGGCACTTCGCGCCGTGGCCCTGGAACGCATAGGGGTTGGTGCGCGGCTTGTAGGCGCCCATGCGCGTGCACTGCTGCCCGTGCGCGGCGAGCGCGCGCAGCATCGTCTCGACGTTCTGCGGGTTGTCCACCGCGCAGAGGCCCGCCATCACGTTCAGGTTGTCCTGCGAGAAGGTGACGCCGTTGTACTCGAAGCCGGCGAGGCGCTTCTCGTCCTTGTGGCGGCCGAGCATGCGGTATTCCTCGGAGATGCGCACCACGCGCTCCACCGCGGGCAGGGCCTCGATCTCGTCCTTGTCCAGCGCGTGGGTGTCGCCGAGCAGGTAGATCTCGGTCAGGCGCTGCTGCTGGCCCTGGACCACGTGCGTGCGCATCTCGATGCGCGGCAGCGCGCGCAGGAAGTCGCAGGTCTTGCGGTAGTCCTCGGCGGATTCGTCGATGTCCGGGTGCAGGATCAGCAGCAT
>CAYXJM010000122.1:0-7517 GCA_964465455.1 uncultured Klebsiella sp. | reverse complement strand
AGCAAGCCGATGTGCGACAGCCGCGGACTGATGACGATGTCCGCCGGTTCGCCCGCCAGCCGGCTGCGCGTGATGCGGTCCTGCATGATATTGATCGCGTTCGCGACCACGTTGAATATGCCCGGCGTGTCGTCGTCGGGCGATTTCTTCTGATCCGAATCCAGCCACTGCGCGATCTGCGCCGGCGCCTTTTCCCGGATTCCCGTCGCGAGCCGGTCGAACAGCCCGGTCTCGGCCTTGTCCGCGGCTTCCGCGGCGGCATCGGGACCCCGGCCACGGGGCGCGCGGGTCTGCTGTCGTACCCCGAGGTCGCTGTTCAGGTTGACCGCGATGATCAGGTCGGCGCCGAGCGCGCGGCAGACCGACACCGGCACCGGGTTTACCAGGCCGCCGTCCACCACCCAGCGGCCCTCGATGCGCGCCGGTGACAGCAGGCCGGGGATCGCGATCGAGCCGCGAACGGCATCCCACATGTCCCCGCGCTGGATCCACAGCTCGCGTCCGGTCGCGAGGTCGGTGGCGACGGCGGCGAAGGGCATCGGCAGGTCCTCGATCAGGGGGCTGCCGAAGCGCTCGCGCAGGTGCCCGATCAGCCGGCTGGCACGCCCCACTCCGCCGCGCGACAGCGGGCTGATGTCGAGGTAGCGAAACACGTCAGCCGTGCTCATGCGCGAGAACCACGCGTCGAGCTCGTCGATGTGTCCGCCGGCGTAAGCACCGCCCACCAGTGCGCCGATCGAGGTGCCGCAGACCACGTCGGGGGCAATGCCAAGCGCGGCGAGTTCCTGTATCACGCCGATGTGGGACAGGCCGCGCGCGGAACCGCTGCCGAGCGCGAGCGCGATCTTGGGGGGGCGAGTTGATTCTGCTCGGCTCATGCTGCAGTCTGACCGGGAACAGGCATCGATTCCAGACAGCGCGCCGGACCATGATAACCCGGCGCCACGGTAGCAGGGTGACATCGATCATTTCACGCGAGCAACTCCTCGGTCTGGACGACGGACACGTGGTGACCCTCGAGACAGGCTGGAGCACCGGCGAATGCGCGCTGCATCCGTTCGCCATCGCCGCCCTCGAGCAACTGCGTCACGACGCGCGCGTGGCGGGTTTCGACCTGCGCGTGGTCAGCGGCTTCCGGAGTTTCGAGCGCCAGGCCGAGATCTGGAACGCCAAGGCAGCAGGGCGTCGCCCGGTGCTCGACGCGGACGAGCGACCGGTCGACACCGGCACGCTTTCGGAACGGGAACTGGTTTTCGCGATATTGCGCTGGTCGGCGTTGCCCGGAGCGTCGCGCCACCACTGGGGTTCGGACATGGACGTGATCGATGCCGCTGCGATGCCGCCCGGCTACAGGCTGCGGCTCAGCGTCGACGAAGCGCAGGCCGGCGGGCTCTTCGCGCCGCTGCATCGCTGGCTCGGCGAGCGCATCGCGGCGGGCCGGGCGCACGGATTCTTCCGGCCCTACACGGGGGAGGGCTGCGACGTGGCGCCGGAACCCTGGCACCTGAGTTTCGCGCCACTGGCGTGGGAGTGCCAGCGGGCCTTCGATCCGGCGGCATTGCGCCGGGCGCACCGCGATGCGGGGCTGGCGCTGCAGCCGGTGATCGAGGCGTGTTGCGAGGAGATCCTCGGCCGTTACTTCCGGGTGCCCGCCGCACTGTACGCGTCGGCGTGGCAGGCGGACGGCCTGTCGGAGGTGATCACGTGAGCAGCGACACCGCGACACTCTGGGCCACGATGCGTGACGAGGCGACCGAGCGCAGCGCGCGCGAGCCGGTGCTCGCGAGCTTCTACCACGCGAACATCCTGAATCACGCCTCGCTGGAGGCGGCGCTGGCCTGCGTCCTTGCCGTGCGCCTCGAGACCGGGATGCTGCCCTCGCTGCTGTTGCGCGACGTGGTCGACGAAGCGCTGCGCGCCGATGCCGCGATCACGGCGGCGGTGCGCGAGGACCTTCTCGCCCATCGCACGCGCGATCCGGCTTGCGACTCGTTCGTGACGGCGTTCCTCTACTACAAGGGCTTTCATGCGTTGCAGGCGCATCGCATCGCGCACTGGCTGTGGCGCCGCGACCGCCGCTGGCTCGCCAGCATGCTGCAGAACCGCGCGTCCACGGAGTTCGATGTCGACATCCACCCCGCCGCCACGCTGGGGAAGGGGATCATGATCGATCACGGGACCGGCATCGTGATCGGCGAGACGGCCGTGGTCGGGGACAACGTGTCGATGCTCCACGGCGTCACCCTCGGTGGTTCGGGCTGCGGTAGCGGCGACCGGCACCCCAAGGTGGGCACGGGGGTCCTGCTGGCCGCCGGCGCACGGGTGCTCGGGCGGGTGACGATCGGGGACGGCGCGAAGATCGGCGCCGGAAGCCTGGTGCTGGCCGACGTGCCGGCGCACGCCACCGTGGCGGGGGTGCCGGCCCGCGTCGTGGGGCGCCCCCTGCAGCACGAGCCTGCGCTGGACATGGACCAGCGCTTCGCGCCGCCGGAAGACGCCGGCGACGCGAAGTGAGGAGCGCGGCTCAGGCCGTGCCCTCTTCCTCTTCATGCTTGAAGTTGGCGATGGCCTTGACGATTTCCTCGCGTGCCTCGTCGGCCGAGCCCCAGCCTTCGACCTTCACCCACTTGCCCTTCTCGAGATCCTTGTAGTGCTCGAAGAAGTGCACGATCTGCTGCACCAGCAGCTTGGGCAGGTCGCTCACCTCCCTGACGTCGTCGTAGATCGGCGTCAGCTTGCTGACCGGCACGGCGACCAGCTTCGCGTCGCCTCCGGCTTCGTCGTTCATCTTGAGGATGCCGATCGGGCGGCAGCGGATGACCGTGCCGCTGATCACGCGGTGCGGCGTGTGCACCAGCACGTCGAGCGGGTCGCCGTCGTCACCGAGCGTGTTGGGGATGTAGCCGTAGTTGCACGGGTAGAACATCGTGGTGGCCATGAAGCGGTCCACGCACACCGCGCCGCTGTCGTGGTCGACCTCGTACTTCACCGGGTCGCTGTGCGCGGGGATTTCGATGATGACGTTGATGTCGTCGGGCGGGCTCTTGCCGGTGGGTACTTTGTTCAGACTCATGGGCGGGTCGTCTCCGGATGGTTTCGCCCGGCGCGACGCCCGCAGGGCTGCTGCGGCCCGCCGGCCCGGCAGGGAAAAAGCCGCGCGGATTCTAGCAGCGCGAGCGGCCGGGCTTAAGTGAACGATTACCGTTACGTCGTCGGCGGCAGCTATATTTCAGTTCCAGCCATCGCGACGTGTCGTGGATATGGACAACAAACGCCAGTTTCAGCGCACCCGCTTCGCGTCGCGCGTGAAAGTCGATCACCCGCTGCACGGCAGCGCGGTCTTCACGACCGCGGACGTGTCCGACGGCGGGGTCTATATCGAGCGCGGCGCGTTCGAGCTCGACGTGGGTGACGTGGTCGACGTGCAGGTGCAGGGACTGCCGGTCGAGGCGCCCGTGGTGCGCATGCTGGTGGTCCGCAGCGACGCGTCCGGATTCGGCCTGCGCTACGCGGGCTGAGCCGAGCTGCCGCGGCACCGGGGCGGTCGAGCGTCCGCGGGGCAGCCTGGCCCGGCCATCCGGCAGCTCGACATCCGGTTCAGATCTTGAATTTCCTGCGCAGCTTGCGTTCGACCGACTGCAGTTTCAGCTTCGCGACCACGGGGATGCCGCGCTCGTAGGGGGGATAGTCCTCGCCCGCGATCAGCGGTTCGAGATAGGCGCGCGCCTTGTCCGTGATGCCGAAGCCGTCGCGCGTGATGAAGTTGCGCGGGACCTTGTGTTCGACGTTGGCCACGCGCTCGAGCGGTGCCTCGCCGGTGCTCCAGGAGTAGCGTTTGCCGCGACCTCGTTCGATGGTAACCATGATCGCGTTGCGGCCGGCGAGCGCGTACTCCACGGCCGCCCTGCCCACCGCGTAGGCCTGCTCGACATCGGTGCGCGAGGCGACATGGCGCGCGGCGCGCTGCAGGTAGTCCGCCAGCGCCCAGTGATACTTGTAGCCGAGCTCTTCCTTGACCATCGCCGCGAGCGTGGGAGCCACCCCGCCGAGCTGCTTGTGGCCGAACGCGTCGGTCGCGCCCGCGTCGGCCAGGAAAGTCCCGTCGGCGTAGTGCACGCCTTCCGATGCCACGATCACGCAGTAGCCGCGCCTGCGCACGGTCTGCTTGACGCGGGCCAGGAATTTCTCGCGATCGAAGGCGATCTCCGGAAACAGGATGATGTGCGGCGGATCGCCCGCCTCGCGCGCGGCCAGCCCCCCGGCGGCGGCGATCCAGCCCGCGTGCCGTCCCATGACCTCGAGGATGAACACCTTGGTCGAGGTCGAGCACATCGAGGCCACGTCGAGGCTCGCCTCCAGCGTGGATACGGCGACGTATTTGGCGACCGAGCCGAAACCGGGACAGTTGTCGGTGAGCGGCAGGTCGTTGTCCACGGTCTTCGGAATGTGGATGGCCTGCAGGGGGTAGCCGAGGCTTGCGGAGAGTTGCGACACCTTGAGGCAGGTATCGGCCGAGTCGCCGCCGCCGTTGTAGAAGAAGTAGCCGATGTCGTGGGCGCGGAAAACCTCGATCAGCCGTTCGTATTCGGCCCGGTTCTGTTCCAGGCTCTTCAGCTTGTAGCGGCAGGAGCCGAACGCGCCGGACGGTGTGTGCTTCAGGGCCGAAATGGCCGCGGCGCTCTCCACGCTGGTATCGATCAGGTCTTCCTGCAGCGCGCCGATGATGCCGTTCCTGCCGGCGAACACCTTGCCGATGCGCTTCCCGTTGCGGCGCGCGGTCTCGATCACGCCGCAGGCGCTGGCGTTGATGACGGCGGTGACGCCCCCGGACTGGGCGTAGAAGGCATTCTTGGGCGACATCTGGTGTTCCTTGTGTGGGATTGGCCCGGCCCCGGGCAGGAGCGCTCGCGCCGTCCGGGCCCGGGGCGATTCGGGACCGGGATGCTAAACTGCGCCGATTATCCAGAAAACCGGTCTTTTTGATACTTCTATGCGTGACAGCCGATGCATGTTTTTATAGCAGGGATCTGCGGCACCTTCATGGCCGGCATCGCGCTGCTGGCGCGCGAGAAGGGTTTTCGCGTCAGCGGCTGCGATGCCAACGTTTACCCGCCGATGAGCGACCAGCTGCGCGCCTCGGGCATCGAGGTGCTGCAGGGTTACGATCCGGCGCACGTCGTGCAAGCGCGCCCGGACGTGGTGGTGATCGGCAACGCGCTCTCGCGCGGCAATCCGCTGGTCGAGCACGTGCTCGACGAAGGATTGAACTACGTCTCCGGCCCGCAGTGGCTCTACGAGCACGTTCTCGCGGGGCGGCACGTGCTCGCGGTGTCGGGCACTCACGGCAAGACGACCACGTCGAGCATGCTGGCCTGGATCCTCGAGTGCAGTCACCCCGAGGCGCCCGGCTTCCTGATCGGCGGTATTCCGGCGGATTTCGGCGTCTCTGCGCGCCTCGGTCGTTCGCGCTATTTCGTGATCGAAGCCGACGAGTACGACACGGCATTCTTCGACAAGCGCTCGAAGTTCCTGCACTACCGTCCGCGCGGGCTGATCATCAACAACATCGAGTTCGATCACGCCGACATCTTTGCCGACCTGGCCGCGATACAGCGTCAGTTCCATCACCTGGTCCGCACCGTGCCCCGCGCGGGCGACGTCGTCTATCCGCAGGGGGATGCCGCGGTCGCCGCGGTGCTCGCGATGGGGATGTGGTCGCGTGGACGCTCGTTCGCGCTGGACGGGGCCGGCGCCGGCTGCGGTGCCCGGCTGACCCAGCCGGACGGTTCGGCGTTCGTCATCGAGGATCGCGACGCGGCTGCCGCGGCGGCGATCGCCTGGCAGCACAAGGGGCGCCACAACGTCAGCAACGCGCTGGCGGCCACCACGCTGGCCGCGACCGTCGGGGTGGCGCTCGAATCCAGCGCCGCCGCGCTGCGCGAATTCCGCGGCGTGAAGCGGCGGCTCGAGCTGCTCGGCTGCATCGAGGGGGTGAGCGTCTACGACGATTTCGCGCATCACCCGACCGCCATCGAAGTGACCCTGCAGGGGCTGCGTGCGGCCAATGCGGGCGGCAGGATCGTCGCGGTGATCGAGCCGCGATCCAATACGATGCGCCTCGGCGCGCATCGCGAGCGCCTGCCGGAGTGCACTCGCGATGCCGATCAGGTGCTGTGGTTCCAGCCGCCCGGTGTAGATTGGGATCTCGAGTCGGTGGCGCGCGCGAGCGCCACGCCGTCGCGGGTGTACCGGTCGACGGCGGCCATCGTGGACGCGCTGCTCGAGGAACTGGCGCCGGGCGACCAGGTGGTGATCATGAGCAATGGCGGCTTCGAGGGCATACATCAGCGCCTGCTGCACGCCCTCGAGGGCGCGGCCGCGTCGCGCGCGGGCTGAGGCGGGGCGCGCGCCCCGCGCCTGCGCTCAGCGCAGGGTCCGGAACGCCGCGCGCGCGGCGTCCAGCGTTTCCGCGATGACCTCCGCGGTGTGCGCCGACGAGATGAATCCCGCCTCGTATGCCGATGGGGCGAGGTACACGCCGTTGTCGAGCATGGCATGGAAGAAGCGCCGGAAGCTTTCCGCGTCGCAGGTCGTCGCCTGCTGATAGCTGTCGATCCGCGGCTGCGCCGTGAAGAACAGCCCGAACATGGTGCCGGCCTGCGAGGTGGTGAACGGGATGCCCGCCGCGGCGGCTTCGCCGCGCAGGCCGTCGAGCAGCGTCGCGGTGCGCGTCACCAGCGCGGCGTGGAAACCGGGTTGCGAGATCGCGCGCAGCGTGGCCAGCCCGGCCGCCATCGCCATCGGGTTGCCCGACAGCGTGCCGGCCTGGTAGACCGGGCCGCTCGGCGATACCCTGGACATGATCTCGGCGCGCCCACCGAATGCGCCGACCGGCATGCCGCCGCCGATGACTTTCCCCAGCGTCGTCAGGTCTGGCGTGATGCCGAAGTGCGCCTGGGCTCCGCCAAGCGCGACGCGGAACCCCGTCATGACTTCGTCGAAGATCAGCACGGCTCCCGCCTTCGTGCACTCCTCGCGCAGCGTCTCGAGAAAGCCCGGTACAGGCAGGATGCAGTTCATGTTGCCCGCAACGGGCTCGACGATCACGCACGCGATCTCGCGGCCCGAGCGGGCAAAGAGCTGCCGCACCCCTTCGCTGTCGTTGTAGTCGAGCACGATGGTGTCGTCGGTCACATTGCGCGGGATGCCCGGCGAGGTCGGTTCGCCAAGGGTCAGGGCCCCGGAGCCGGCTTTCACCAGCAAGGCGTCGACGTGCCCGTGGTAGCAGCCTTCGAACTTGACGATCCGGTCGCGACCGGTGTGGGCGCGGGCAAGCCGGATCGCGCTCATGGTCGCCTCGGTGCCGGAGTTCACCATGCGCACCATGTCCATCGAGGGGACGAGGCGGCAGAGCAGCTCCGCCATCTCGAGCTCGAGCTCGGTCGGCGCGCCGTAGCTGAGGCCGTCGTGCAACTGGTGCGTGAGAGCACCGAGCACATCGGGATGGCCGTGGCCCA
>CAYXJM010000121.1:0-7552 GCA_964465455.1 uncultured Klebsiella sp. | reverse complement strand
GCCGAGATGGCGGTCTCGGCGGCCGCCGCGCGGCTGCGCAAGAGCCGCCAGGTCGAGCGCAAGAAGATCACCGCGGGTCCGGCGCTGCCGGGCAAGCTCGCCGACTGCACCGCGCAGGACCTCGACCGCACGGAGCTCTTCCTGGTCGAGGGCGACTCCGCCGGCGGCTCGGCGAAGCAGGCGCGCGATCGCGTGTTCCAGGCGATCATGCCGCTGAAGGGCAAGATCCTGAACGCCTGGGAGATGGAGAGCGGCGAGATCCTCGCCTCCGAGGAGATCCACAACATCGCCGTCGCGCTCGGCGTCGATCCGGGCTCGCCCAGCCTCGAGGGGCTGCGCTACGGCAAGGTCTGCATCCTCGCCGACGCCGACAGCGACGGGCTGCACATCGCCACGCTTCTCTGCGCGCTGTTCGTGCGCCACTTCCGCCCGCTGGTCGAGGCCCGGCGCGTGTTCGTCGCGATGCCGCCGCTCTACCGCATCGACGTCGGCAAGGACGTCTACTACGCGCTCGACGAGTCCGAGAAGGAGGGCGTGCTGAACCTGATCGAGGCCGAGAAGAAGAAGGGCAAGGTCAACGTGCAGCGCTTCAAGGGGCTCGGCGAGATGAACCCGCTGCAGCTGCGCGAGACCGTGATGACGCCCGACACGCGCCGGCTGGTGGAGCTCACGATCAGCGAGGAGGACCAGGCCGAGCAGCTGCTCGACATGCTGCTGGCGAAGAAGCGCTCCACCGACCGCCGCGACTGGCTCGAGCGCAGCGGCAACCTGGCGGAGCGGATTTGAGCCCGGCGCCGGCCGCGGAACCGAACCCGGCGCGCTGCGCGGTCGAAGCGCAGGCCGGGGGGGAGACGCTGCTGGTGCTCTCGGGCGACTGGACCGTGGCGCGCGGCGCGCCGCGCGCTGCCGAGTTGCTGCCCGCGCTGCGCGCGCAGTCCCCGCGCGGGCTGCGCTTCGACTGCAGCGGCCTCGGCAGCTGGGACTCGCTGCTGGTGACGCTGCTGCTCGGGATCGACGCCGAGTGCACGCGCGCCGGCATCCCCCTGCACACCGACGGCCTGCCGGAGGGGGCGCTGCGCCTGATGGCGCTGGCGCGCGCCGAGCGCGGCGCGCAGCCCGGCGCGCCGGCGCGCGCGCCGTGGTGGCAGCGCCTGCTCGCCGGCGAGGCGCTGCGCAGGTGGTGGGGCGATCTGCTCGAATCGCTCGCCTTCGTCGGCGAGCTGCTGATCGCGCTCGGCAAGCTCTGCGCCGGGCGCGCCAACACGCGCGTGCGCGATTTCCTCTGGTTCGTGCAGCAGGCCGGTCCCGCCGCGATCGGCATCGTGACGCTGATCAGCGTGCTGGTCGGCATGATCCTCGCCTACCTCGGCTCGGTGCAGCTGCGCCAGTTCGGCGCCCAGATCTACGTCGCGGACCTGGTCGGCATCGGCATGGTGCGCGAGATGGCGGCGCTGATGACCGGCGTGATCATGGCCGGGCGCACCGGCGCGGCCTATGCCGCGCAGCTCGGCACGATGCAGACGCGCGAGGAGATCGACGCGATCCGCACGCTCGGCATGTCGCCGATGGAGTTCCTGGTGCTGCCGCGGCTGCTCGCGCTGGTGCTGGTCATGCCGCTGCTCTGCCTCTACAGCGGCGTGCTCGGCATGTGCGGCGGCGCGCTGGTCGCGATCGGCATGGACGTGTCGTGGACGCAGTACCTGCACGAGACGCGGCTGGCGGTGAACCTCACGCACATCGCGACGGGGCTCGCGAAGAGCGTCGTCTTCGGGCTGCTGATCGCGCTGGCGGGCTGCCGCGCCGGCATGCAGTGCGGGCGCAGCTCGGAAGCGGTCGGCAAGGCGACCACGACGGCGGTGGTCACGGCGATCGTGTGGCTGATCGTCGCGGACGCGGCCTTCAACATCGTCTACCAGCGCCTCGGCATATGAACGCGGCGCCGGCACAGCCCCACATCGAGGTCCGCGGGCTCACGATGAGCTACGGCTCGCGCGTGATCCAGCGCGACCTCGACTTCACGGTCAACCGCGGCGACATCTTCGTGATCATGGGCGGCAGCGGCTGCGGCAAGTCGACGCTGCTGAAGCACATGATCGGCCTGTACGAGCCGGCGGCCGGCGAGATCCTCTACGACGGCGCGAGCTTCCAGCGCGCCGACGACGAGGAGCGCGACCGGATGCGCCGGCGCTGGGGCATCACGTACCAGGGCGGCGGCCTGTTCAGCGCGATGACGCTCGCCGAGAACGTCGCGCTGCCGCTGCAGCAGTACACCGCGCTCGACGCCGCGAGCATCGACGAACTGGTCTCGTACAAGCTGGCACTGGTGGGACTCGCGGGCTTCGAGGAATACTATCCCTCCGAGATCAGCGGCGGCATGCAGAAGCGCGCGGGGCTCGCACGCGCGATCGCGCTGGACCCCGAGATCCTGTTCTTCGACGAGCCCTCGGCGGGCCTCGACCCGATCAGCTCGCGCCTGCTCGACGAGCTGATCCTGCACATGCGCGACGCGCTGGGCGCCACGGTGGTGATCGTCACGCACGAACTGGCGAGCATTTTCGCGATCGGTAACAATTCGGTCTTTCTCGACGCGGAGACCCGCACCATGCTCGACCAGGGCGACCCGCATCGCCTGCTCACCGGCAGCGACCACGAGGTGGTGCGCCGCTTCCTGTCGCGCAGCGCGGGCGACGGCCCGTGAGCGGCAAGCCCAACGCCACGGCGATCGGCGCCTTCGTGGTCGGCGCGATCGTGCTGCTGCTGGGCGCCACGGTGTTCTTCGGCGGCAAGCTGCTCTCCGGCCGCTCCAGCCAGTTCGGCGCCGCGGTGATATTCACCGGCTCGGTCAAGGGGCTCGACGTGGGCGCGCCGGTGACGCTGCGCGGCGTGAAGGTCGGCGAGGTGACCGACATCCACGTGGCGCTGGACCAGCGCACGGGCGAGTTCGTGATCCCGGTGACGGTCGCCGTCAACCGCGAGGATCTCGGCATCCCGATGAACCTCGCGACGCGCGCCAACCTGCAGGTGCTGATCGACCGCGGCCTGCGCGCGCAGCTGAAGACCCAGAGCCTGCTGACCGGGCTGCTCTACGTTGACCTGGTGTTCAAGCCGGAATCGCCGCCGCGCTACGTGGACTTCGAGACCGAGGAGCCGCAGCTGCCGACCGCGCCCACCGGGCTCGAGGCAATCATGGAGCGCATGAGCGAGATCGACCTGCAGTCGATCATCCAGAACGCCGACCAGACGCTGCGCGGGGTGTCGGCGCTGCTCGCCAATCCCGAGACCCAGCGCGTCCCCGCGAACATCAACGCCACGCTGGCCGACGTGCGCACGCTGATCGCGAACACCGACCGCCAGGTCGCGCGCATCGGCGAGCGCCTCGACACCCTGGCCGGCTCCGCCGACGGCACCCTGGACGCGGTGCGTGCGCAGGTGAAGGACACCGGTGCGCGGCTGGACACGAGCCTCCAGGCGCTGGACCAGACGCTCGCGAGCCTGCGCGTGACCTCCGACGAGGCCGGCTACGCGCTCTCGGAGCAGTCGCCGGTGTTCGTCGAGCTCACGCGCACCGCCGCCGAGCTCGGTCGCGCGGGCCGGGCGCTGCAGGTGCTGGCCGATGCGCTGTCGCGCGAACCGGAATCACTGCTGCGCGGGCGCAGCGAGAGGAGCGACGAATGAGACCCGCAACGCGCCGCCTGGCGCCGGCGCTCGCCCTGGCGGGCCTGCTGGCCGGCTGCGGCTCCACGCCGCCCACGGAGTACTTCGTGCTGAGCGCCGAGGCGCCGCCCGCGACGGCGCGCCCCGGGCCGTCCGTCGGCATCGCCGAGCTGGAGATCGCCGAGTACCTGCAGCGCCCCGAGATGGTCACGCTGGAATCGCCCAACCGGCTGCGCGTGCGCGACTACCAGCGCTGGGCCGAGCCGCTCGCCGACGGCGTGCAGCGCACGCTGGCGCTGAACCTGCGCGCGCTGCTGGAAACCGACGGCGTGCGCGTGCGCCCCTGGCCGCGCGAGTGGTCCCCGGAGTGGCTGCTGCGGCTGGACATCGCGCGGCTCGACGTCACGGGCGATGCCGTCGAGCTGGTGGCGACGTGGTCGCTCGCGCACCGCGGCGAGACGCGCGAGCGCAGCACCCGGCTGGTGCGCGCGCGCTCTGGCGCTTCGGCCGACGCGGTCGCGGCCGACACCAGCGCGCTGCTGCTCGAGCTCGCCGGGCGGATTGCCGCCGAAGTGCGCGCCGGCGCGGATGACGCGCCGCCCCAAACCCAATAGCATAGGCCGCCCCGCGCGCGGCGCGGGTCCCCGCGATCCCCAGCCCGGGCTAGCATTACGGCCGGAGAAAGGCATGACCCAGGACCAGACGCCGCCTGGCGGCGACATCGAGCGCATTCGCCTGCGCGACTACACCGAGAAGGCGTACCTCAACTACTCGATGTACGTGATCCTCGACCGCGCGCTGCCGCACATCGGCGACGGCCTGAAGCCGGTGCAGCGGCGCATCGTCTACGCGATGCACGAACTGGGGCTGCGCAGCACCGCCAAGTACAAGAAGTCCGCGCGCACCGTCGGCGACGTGATCGGCAAGTTCCACCCGCACGGCGACAGCGCGGCCTACGAGGCGATGGTGCTGATGGCGCAGGCCTTCTCGTACCGCTACCCGCTGATCGACGGGCAGGGCAACTGGGGCTCGCCGGACGATCCGAAGTCCTTCGCGGCGATGCGCTACACCGAGTCGCGGCTGGCACCGTTCGCCGAGGTGCTGCTGTCCGAGGTCGGGCAGGGCACGGTCGACTGGATGCCGAATTTCGACGGCACCATCGACGAGCCCGCGGTGCTGCCGGCGCGCGCGCCGCACATCCTGCTGAACGGGACCACCGGCATCGCGGTCGGCATGGCCACCGACATCCCGCCGCACAACCTGCGCGAGCTCGCCGCCGCGTGCATCCAGCTGCTCGAGCGCCCCGCGACCACGGCCGCCGAGCTGACCGAGTGGGTGCGCGGCCCGGACTTCCCCACCGAGGCCGAGATCATCACGCCCGCGCACGAGCTGCGCGCCCTCTACACCACGGGCCGCGGCAGCCTGCGCGCGCGCGCGGTGTGGACGCGCGAGCAGGGCGACATCGTGGTCACCGCGCTGCCGCACCAGGTCTCGGGCGCGCGCGTGCTGGAGCAGATCGCCGCGCAGATGCAGGCGAAGAAGCTGCCGATGGTGGCGGACCTGCGCGACGAGTCCGACCACGAGAACCCGACGCGCCTCGTGATCGTGCTGCGCTCGAACCGCGTCGACGCCGACGGCCTGATGTCGCACCTGTTCGCGACCACGGACCTCGAGCGCAGCTACCGCGTGAACATGAACGTGATCGGCCTCGACGGCCGCCCGGGCGTGCGCGACCTCGCGACGATGCTGCGCGAGTGGCTCGACTTCCGCCGCCAGACCGTGCGCCGGCGCCTGCAGCACCGGCTGGACCACGTGCTGCGCCGCCTGCACATCCTCGACGGCCTGCTGGTGGCCTTCCTGAACATCGACGAGGTGATCGCGATCATCCGCCACGAGGACAAGCCGAAGCCCGCGCTGATGGCGCGCTTCGGGCTCAGCGACGAGCAGGCCGAGGCGATCCTCGAGCTGAAGCTGCGCCACCTCGCGAAGCTCGAGGAGATGAAGATCCGCGGCGAGCAGGCCGAGCTCGCCGCGGAGCGCGACACGCTCGAGAAGACGCTGGGCTCCGAGGCGCGCCTGACCACGCTGATCCGGAAGGAGCTGCAGGCCGTGGCCGATGAGTTCGGCGACGCGCGCCGCTCGCCGCTGGTCGCGCGCGAGGAGGCTCGCGCCTACAGCGAGACCGAGCTGCTGAGCTCCGAGCCGGTCACCGTGGTGCTGTCGAAGATGGGCTGGATCCGCGCCGCCAAGGGCCTCGACATCGACGGCGAGAAGCTGAGCTACAAGGCGGGCGATGCCTTCAAGTGCGCGGTGCAGGGGCGCTCGAACCAGTCGGTGGTGCTGCTCGACTCCACCGGGCGCACCTATTCGCTGCCGGCGCATTCGCTGCCCTCGGCGCGCGGCCAGGGCGAGCCGCTCACGGGGCGCATCAACCCGCCGTCGGGCGCGAGCTTCGCCGGCGCGCTGATGGGCGAGGACGCGCACCTCTACCTGCTCGCGAGCGACGCGGGCTACGGCTTCGTGGCGAAGCTCGAGGACCTGCAATCGAAGAACCGCGCCGGCAAGGCCGTGCTCGCGCTGCCCGAGGGCGCCGAGGTGCTGGCGCCCGTGCGCGTGCACGACGCGGCGAAGGACCTGCTGGTCGCGGTCAGCAACGAGGGTCGCATGCTGGTGTTCCCGGTGGCGGAGCTGCCGATGCTCTCGCGCGGCAAGGGCAACAAGATCATCGGCATCTCGGGCACGCTGTTGCGCGCGCGCGAGGAGTACATGCTGGGCGTCGTGGTGATGGCGCCGAACGCCGCCGTGGTGGTGCACAGCGGCAAGCGCTTCATCCGGCTGAAGGGCTCGGACCTCGACGCCTACCGCGGCGAGCGCGGGCGGCGCGGCAACAAGCTGCCGCGCGGATTCCAGAAGGTCGACCGCATCGAGATCGCGACGGACCGGGACGCATGAAGAAGATCGTGCTGATCAACATCTCCGGCGAGGACCGCCCCGGCATCACCTCGATGGTGACCGGCATCCTCGCCGCGCACGGCATCAACGTGCTCGACATCGGCCAGGCCGTGATCCACAGCCACCTCGCGCTCGGCCTGCTGGTCGAGATCCCCGAGGAGCGCGAGACTTCGGCGGCGCTGAAGGAGCTGCTGTTCCACGCGCACGAGGCCGGGCTGCAGCTGCGCTACACGCCGGTGAGTGACGGGAGCTACCGCGAGTGGGTCGCGGGCCAGGGCAAGCCGCGCCACATCGTGACGCTGCTGTCGCGGCGCATCCGCGGCGAGGAGATCGCGCGGCTCACCGCGATCGTGGCGCGCCACGGCCTCAACATCGACAAGATCACGCGGCTCTCGGGGCGCGTCTCGCTCGACGCCGCGGCGACGAGCGACCGCGCCTGCGTGGAGTTCTCGGTGCGCGGCGACCTCGCCGACGCCGCGGCGGTGCGCCGCGACTTCCTCGAGCTCGCCAGCGAGCTCGACGTGGACATCGCCTACCAGGAGGACAACATGTTCCGCCGCACGCGGCGGCTGGTCGCCTTCGACATGGACTCGACGCTGATCGAGGCCGAGGTGATCGACGAGCTCGCCAAGCGCGCCGGCGTCGGCGCCGAGGTCGCGGCGATCACCGAGCGCGCGATGCGCGGCGAGATCGACTTCAGCGAGAGCTTCCGCAGCCGCGTCGCGCTGCTCGCCGGGCTCGACGAGCGCGTGCTCGAGGAGGTGGCGGCGGAGTTGCGCCTCAGCGAGGGCGCCGAGAAGCTCGTCGCGACGCTGCGGCGCATCGGCTTCCGCACCGCGATCATCTCCGGCGGCTTCGGCTTCTTCGGCCGGCGCCTGCAGCAGCGCCTCGGCATCGACTACGTGTTCGCCAACGAGCTCGACATCGAGGACGGGCGCGTCACCGG
>CAYXJM010000120.1:0-7557 GCA_964465455.1 uncultured Klebsiella sp. | reverse complement strand
CGCGCTCGTTGTCGCGCCCGATCACGGGGCCCGGCTGGATGTCCGGCACCGTGCGGCTCGTCTTCACGTAGGCCCCGTAGATGGTTTCGCGGAACCCGAGCGGGTGCTGCACCTCGATGAAGGTGCCGCGCGCGCGATAGTGGGGATCGGCGAGCAGGTCGGCGATGTTCAGTACCGGCGCCGCGGCCACGCCGTGCGCCTGCAGCGTCGCGGCGAGCGCACGGTCGTCGAATCCCGCGGTCCAGGCCGCGAGCCCCGCGTGCAGCTCGTCGATGTGCGCCACGCGCGATGCGCGCACGGCGAACCGCCCGGCCAGGGCCCATCCGGGATTGCCCATCGCGCGGACCAGCGCCTCCCACTCGGCGTCCGAGGGCACGGCGATGCTGATCCAGCGGTCCTCGCCCGCGCAGGGGAATACCCCGTGCGGCGCCGCTGCCGCCAGCGGGTGCTCGTTGCCCTTCGGAGCGCCGATGCGGCCGTTCAGCACGTAGTCCATGTACGCGGGACCGACCATCTGCATGATCGCTTCCTGCTGCGAGAAGTCGATGTGCTGCCCGATCCCGCTCGCGTCGCGATGGTGCAGCGCGACGAGGATGGCGAAGGCCGCGAAGATCCCCACGAAGGGATCCGAGAACGCGTTCTCCACCGGCACCGGGCCACCACCCTTGTAGCCGACCATGCTGTCGAGGCCGGTGGTGGAGGTGACGCTGAGCCCGTAGGTGCGCACGTTGCGCAGCGGGCCGTAGAGACCGGCGGCCGGCATCGAGCACATCACGATGTCGCGCTTCACCTTGCGCAGGTCCAGGTAGCCGAGACCGAGCTGTTCCATCACGCCCGGGCCGAAGTTCTCGATCACGACGTCCGAGCGCTCGATGAGCTCGAGCGCGAGGCGCTTCGCCTCGGGATGCTTCAGGTTCAGCGACACCGAGCCGTTGCCGGCCCAGCAGGCGTGGTTCGACAGGCTGCGCTCCGGACCCGGAACGCCCTCCGCGAAGGGCGGCAGGCTGCGCGTCATGTCGATGCGCGCGCGCGATTCGACCTTCAGCACCTCGGCGCCGAGGAAGCCCAGTGTCTGGCCGGCGACGGGCCCGGCCCACACCCAGCCGAAGTTGATCACCCGGAGGCCCTTGAGTGGCAGTGCAGCGGCCATGCGAATACCCCCGCGCCTCGCGCTCAGCTTCCCGGGACGCGGCACGCCGCGTCGTCACGGTCGTCGTCGCCCGCGCCGATCTCGCGCAGGATCTCGGCGCCGTGCTCGCCGAGCAGCGGCGCGGCGGCGCGCGGACCGCCGGGCGAGGCCGGCAGCTTGAACGGCGCGCCCAGCGTGCGCACGGTGCCGAGCGCCGCGTGGTCGATCTCGACGAAGTAGTTGCGCTCGGCGAGGTGGGGCTGTGCCGCGGCCTCCTCCACGTTCAGGACCGCCGTCACGGGACAGCCGGCGGCCTGGCACTTCTCCATGATCTCGAGCTTGCCGTGCTGCATCGTCCATTCCTCGATGAACGCATAGATCAGGTCGGCGTTCTGCGCGCGCTGGAACATGTCCTGGAACAGTTCCAGGTCCGCCCATTCCGGATCGCCCATGACACTGCGCAGCCCGTTCCACTGGCCGGGCTCCAGCGCCAGCATCCAGACGTGACCGTCCTTGCACGGCAGGATCGTGGCCGGCGCGCCCTGCGGCATGCCAACCCCCGTGCGCCGGTCGAAAACGCCGTCCTGCGCGTAGCCGCCGATGTTCTGGCCCCCGACGAAGGCGGCGGCGATCGCCTCGGCGGTGGACACGTCGACCTGCTGTCCGCCGCCCGCGTTGCGTCGCCCGTACACGGCCGCCAGCCCCCACGCCGCCGCGGCCACGGCGCCGAAGTAGTCCGCCGAGAACGTGCCGTGCTCGAGCGGCATTTCGCCAGGCCGGCCGCAGTACCGGCTGCTCGCGCCGCTCAGGTGGAAGGCGTTGAGGTCGTGGCCGTTCCAGTCGCTGTAGGGGCCCGTCTGTCCGAACGGCGTGATCGAGACCACCACCAGGTCCGGGTTCGCGGCGGCCAGCGTGGCGTAATCGAGACCCCACTCGCGCATGCGCGCGGGCGGATTGTTCTCGATCAGCACGTCGGCCCACGCCGCGAGGCGAAGGAAGAGCGCGCGGCCGGCCGCCGTGCCGACGTCGCAGGTGATGCCGCGCTTGCCGGTGTTGTTGATGAAGAACAGGCCGCTCTTCTCCGGGTGTGGCGCGTCGCCGGGAAAAGGGCCGACCGCGCGCGCGGCGTCCCCGCCCGGCGGTTCGACCTTGATCACGTCGGCGCCGAAGTCGGCGAAGAGCTTCGCGCAGAACGGCGCGGACACCATCTGCCCGAAATCGACGACCCTGATGCCAGCCAGTGCCCCGGCGCTCATGCTCGTCCCTCCGGCGCGTAGCGCGCGCTCATACCGCGAACGGGTCGTCGATGGTGGGGCCGCTGCCGTCCAGCACCTCGGCCGCGATCAGCTGCTCGAGGTAACGCGAATCCCACCAGTTCATCTGCAGCTGCTTGGCGCGGCGAAAGAACAGCTGGATGTCGTACTCCAGCGTGAAGCCGTAGCCACCGTGGATCTGCTCGCACTTGGCCGTCACGTCGCGGAAGGTGTTGCAGGCGAAGAGCTTCGCCATCGGCGCGAGCCGTGCGACGGACTTCCCGTTCGCATGCGCCCACGCCGCCTCCAGCACCAGCGTGTGCGCCCCGTCCACCACCGTCGCCGCGTCTGCCATGTAGTGCGCCAGCGCCTGGAACGCCGCGATCGGCTTGTCGAACTGCTCGCGTCCCTTCGCGTACTCGACCGTGATCTCGAGTGCCCGCTCGGCTCCCCCGACCGCCTGCGCCGCGAGCAGGATGAGCCCGGAATGCATGCAGTCGCTCCACGTCGCCCAGCCCGATCCCGCGGCGCCGAGACGGTTCGCGGCCGGCACCTCGACGCCGTCGAAGCGCACGCGGTACTGGGTGTCGGAGGCCATCGACAGTTGCTGCTCGAAGCCGAGCCCTGGCGCATCGACGTCCACGAGCAGCAGCTCGACGGCCCCGGGCGCATCGCCGCAGCGCGCGAGCACCAGCAGCTTCTGCGCTGCGCGCGCGCAGGGCACGTGGCGCTTCACGCCGTCCAGCCGGTAGCCGCCCGCGCGGGCGGTGGCGCGCAGCTGCACGCCCTCGGGGCCGAAGCCGTTGTCCGGCTCGAGCCACGCCGGCACCACCACGAGCTCGCCGCGGCCGATGGCGGGAAGCAGGGCCTCCTTCTGGGCGGCGCTCCCGGCCGCCTCGATCGCCAGCGCAGCCATCACCGAGCTCGCGAAGTGCGGCCCGGGTGCCAGCGCGCGACCGAACTCGTGGTAGATCACCGCGCGGTCGATCATGTCGAGGCCCATGCCCCCGTACTGCTCCGGCAGCATCATCGCGAGCAGCCCGGTCTCGCGCATCTGCGTCCACAGCCCGGCGGGAATGCCGACGGGGTCGTTCTCCAGTTCGCGCACGACGCGCGTGCCGCAGTGCTCCTCGCACAGGTTGCGCACCATGTCGCGCAGGATCTGTTGCTCTTCGGTGAAATTCAGGTCCATGTCTGGCGCCTCTCGCTCAGTGCTCTGCCATCGTGATCCGCAGCCGCCCGCTCACGGCTTCCAGCGCTCGTTCTTCCTGTCCCAGGGGTTGTCGCTCGCGTCGCGCGGCAGGGCCACGCGTGCCCGGCACGAGGTCTTGACCCTGGCGTCGACCGACACCGCGAGCTCGAGATCCACCCAGCCGCAACCGGCGTCGTCGACGGCGACGCGCGTCACGCGCCCCGAGATCACCATGTCGTCGCCGGGGAACACCGGCTCGAGCATGCGGAACTTCATGCGCCCGAGACGCCCCCTGGGACCGGTCCAGTCGGTGACGTAGCGCTCGAACCAGGCGGCATTGTTCGGCGTGTTGATGAAGATGTCCTTCACGCCGTTCCTGTTGATCGCGAAGTCGCGGTCGTGGTGCATCGGGCGCCAGTCGCGGCTCGCGAGCGCCCCGAGAACCACCGTGGTCGCCGTCACGTGGTGCGTGAGCTGCGGCAGTTCCTCACCCTCCGTCACCCGCTCCAGCGTGAGGCTTGCGGTCGCGGCGGCGCTCATGGCGATTCCCTCCGGTAGCCGAAGCAGTCGTAGCTCTCGCGGCCGACGAACTCCTCGCGCTGGTTGAAGCACTCGAGGTCGATCACCCAGAAGCGGCCGGTGCCCACGCGCGTGGTCTTCACCTCGCTCACCGAGCGCAGCACCTGGTGCGCGCGCAGCCGGTCGCCGGGGCGCACGGGCTCGCCGAAGACGGTCTCGTGGCCGGCGATGATCGCTTCCGGCATGCCGAACAGCTGCTTCAGGTCGAAGTGCAGCTGCAGCGCGAGCTTCTCGCCGCTGGCGCCGGGCACCCAGTAGTGCGGCCGGAACCACACCGACATCATCGTGGGCGGCGTGATCCAGCCGTGCGTGATCTCACGCGCCACCGCCTCGTCCCAGAACAGCGGGTTGCCGTTCTGCACCGCGGCGCAGGTGTTGTAGACATAGCCCATCTCGATCGCGAAGCTCGTCTCCTCGGCGTGCTGCGGCACGCCGATCAGCGCCTGCACCGCGGCCGGGATTCCTGCGTCCGTCTCGACCATTGCCCTTGCCTCCCCTGCGCGCGCCTATTCGACGACGCCGGCGCCGCGCAGCCGCGCGATCTCGGCGGCCTCGAAGCCGGCCTCGGCGAGCACCGCGTCGGTGTCGGTCGCGCCCGCGGGCGCGACCCGGTGCGGCGCGCACGCGCGCGAGTTGCCCGCGAGCACCGGCCCGAGCTGGCGGAACGCGCCGTGCACCGGGTGGATCGCCTCGACGAAGGTGTTGCGCGCCGCGAACTGGGCGTTCGCGACGACCTCGGGCACGCCGAGCACCGGGGTGACGCAGGTGTTCTCGCCGGCGAGCAGCGCGCTCCACTCGTCGCGCGTGCGCGTGAGGAACGTCGCGGCGAGGGCCGCCTTCAGTTCGTCCTGGCGCGCGTCGTCGTACTGCGCCGCGGCCAGCTGCTCCAGCCCGAGCAGCCGGCACAGGTTGGCGAAGAATCGCGTCTCGATCGCGCCCACCGCCACCGCCTTGCCGTCGCGCGTCGCATACACGCCGTAGCACGCGTACTTGCCCGTCAGCAGCGCCGATCCGGGACCCGTGTCGATGCCGGTCGCGAGGTACTCGTCGATGTAGAGCGACATCAGGTTCAGCACGCCGTCGGTGATCGCGACGTCGAGGCAGGCGCCCTCGTCGCGGCGCAAGCGGTTCACCAGCGCGGCGACGATCGCGAGCGCCGCGTGCATGCCGCCGCCCGCGCCGTCGGCGACCGTGGCCCCCGGGATCGCGGGCCGGCCCGCGGCGTCGCGCCCGCTGGTGGCGAGGAAGCCGCCCATCGCGAGGTAGTTGATGTCGTGGCCGGCCCACTGCGCGCACGGTCCGTCCTGCCCGTAGCCGCTGGTGGAGCAGTACACGATGCGCGGGTTGTGGGCGCGGATCTGCTCGTAGCCGACGCCGACGCGCGCGGCCACGCCCGGCCTGAAACTCTCGATCAGCACGTCGGCCGCGCGTGCCAGGCGGCAGACCGTCTGCTTGCCGTCGGCGGATTCCAGGTCGACGCGGATCCGGCGCGTGCCGCGGCCGGCGCCGTAGGCGTGATACACCGGCTCGGTCTGCTTCTGGCCCTTGCCCGAGACCGGCGCGACCTTGATCACCTCCATGCCGTAGTCGGCGAGGATGCGCGAGGCGCGCGCCGCCGGGCCCACGCTGGCCAGGTCGAGCACCCTGAAACCGCCGAGGAAGCCCATCGCGTTTCGCCCCCGCCTCAGAAGTTCTTCGGCAGGCCGAGACCCCGCCGCGCGATGATGTTCTTCTGCACCTCGGAACTGCCGCCGCCGATGGTGTCGATCACCGTGTACGTGTAGCAGCGCTCGGGCCGTCCGCGCAGCGGCGCATCCTCCGTGCCGAGCGCGAGCTGCGCTCCCGGGCCGACGATGTCCATCGTCGCATTGGCGATGCGCAGCGAGAGCTCGGTCGCGTAGAGCTTGTAGCAGGAGGCCTCCACGGTGGGCGTCTTGCCGCCGTGCATCGCGGCCGTGATGAACTTCACGCCGAGCAGCCTTCCGACCTCGCACTCCGTCGCGAGCTGCGCGATGCGCTGGCGGATGACCGGATCGTCGCGCAGCGGCTTCCCGTCGCGCGTCGCGGTCTTCACGTAGTCGGCGAGCAGTTGCATGCGGGCGCGGATCGGCGAGAACGTGAACAGCGTGAAACGCTCGATGTCCAGCGCCTCGGCGATGTACTGGAAGCCCTTGTTCAGCTCGCCGACGCGGTACTCGTCGGGGACGTACACCTCGTCGAAGAACACGCCGTTGGTGCGCTCGCCGCCCATCGTGTACATCGCGTGGACCGTGAGGCCCGGGTGGTCCATCGGCACGAGGAACAGCGTGATGCCGTGGTGCTTGGGCTTTTCGGGATCGGTGCGCGCGCCGACCCAGTACCAGTCGGCGAAATGCGCCGAGGTGGTGAAGATCTTCTGGCCGTTCAGCACCCAGCCGTCGCCCTTGCGCTCGGCGCGCAAGCGCATCGCGGCGGAATCCGAGCCGGCGCCCGGTTCGGAGTACCCCACCGCGAACTCGATCTCGGCATTCAGGATCTTCGGCAGGAACTCCTGCTTCAGCTTGTCGGAGCCCACGTTGATCAGCGTCTTGCCGACGATGCCGACCCCCTTGCCGATACCCGGCGCACCGACCGCGGACAGCATCTCGTTCAGCAGGTACTCGTAGATGCCGCTGCCGTCCTTGCCGCCGTATTCCTTTGGCCACGTGATTCCGAGCCAGCCGCGTTCGGCCACCTTCTTCATGAAGGCGCGACGCCCCGGCGTGTCGCACACCTGCGCCATGTTTTCGCGGCTCGGGTCCATGACGTCCGGCGACTCGTTCTCCTGCAGGAACTCGTGGACCTGGCGGATGAAGTCGCGTTGCTCGGGGGAGAAATCGAAATCCATGACCGTTTGTCCTCGACGGCGAACACGCCGCTCTGAAGTGGATTCTAGCGACGCCGCCTCGTCGCACGATCCCGGCGGCGCCCCTTAACGGGCCAAATCGGTATCACAATCGGACAGCCTCGCGCGGCCTCATTCGCGTCCGCCGCCCAGCGCGCCGGAGCGCCTGAGTGCCGCGATGCGCCCGGCGTCGCAGCCGAGCCACTCGCGCAGCACCTCCTCGGAGTGCTCGCCGACGGAGGGAGCGCGCGCCGGGGGCGCGAGCTCCTCGTCCACGAAGCGCACCGGGAAGGGCAGCATGTCCGCGCCGTGCTGCTCGTGCCGCAGCAGGCGGAAGCGCGCGCGGAACTGCGGGTCCTCGGCGATGTTCTGCGGCGTGTTGACCGGCGCGATCGGCGTGTTGGCCCGCGTGCTGAACTCGATCCACTCGCGCGAACTGCGCGTGCGGAAGATCTCGCGCAGCTCGCGCTGCAACTCCCGGTTGCCGCGCGCGTGGTCGGCGTAGCGCGAGCCCGGCCACTTCTCGAACAGGTCCATGCGG
>CAYXJM010000119.1:0-7583 GCA_964465455.1 uncultured Klebsiella sp. | reverse complement strand
GCGTCGGGACGCGCCGGCGCGAGCACGAGCCGCCGCGCCCGCCACAGCGCGAGTGCCGCCGCGACGCCCGCGACGTTGCCGAGCCCCAGTCCGAGCGCGATGTAGCGCACGTGCGGCTGCAGCCCGAACGGCGGCGCCACGCTCCAGCGCCAGGCGAGCCACAGCGAGACGCCGTTCACGAGCAGCGCGAGCAGCATCGGCATGCGCGCGTCGCCGGCGGCGCGCAGCCCCGAGCCGAGCACCAGGTACACCGCGATCGGCGCATAGAACAGCGCCAGCCAGCGCGTGTAGCTCACCGATTCCGCGTGCGCGCCGGGCTCCAGGTCGAACAGGCCGAGCAGCGGCGCAGCGCCGGCCCAGGTGAGCAGCGTGGCGCCGGCGCCGAGCAGCGCGGCGACCAGCAGCGCCAGCGCGAGGTAGCGCTCGGCCTCGACGCGCCGGCCCGCGCCCCAGGCGTTCGCGATGAGCGCCAGCGCACCCGCGTTGATGCCGGCGGCGAGCGCGATGAACACGTTGTAGAGCCGGGCGCCCGCGTTCACGCCCGCAACCGCGTCGGGTCCCAGCGCGGCCGCGAAGCGGATCATCGCGATGCCGACCAGCGTGGCGAGCAGGAACATCGCGCTGGAGGGAAGCGCCAGCGCGAAGATGGCGCGGGCCGATACGGCGCCGTCGCCGCGCGCGTGCGGTGGCGCCGCGCTCAACTGCGCTCCACGCGGTTCTTGCCCCCGGCCTTGGCGCGGCGCAGCGCCGTGTCGGCCCGATGCACCGCGTCGAGCGGGTCGTCGTCCGCGGGCTCCAGCGCGGTCACGCCGGCGCTGAAGGTGATCGCGATGCCGCGCGAGCCGAGCGGCGTCGTCGCGATGTGCTCGCGCACGCGCTCCATCAGTTGCGCGGCCGCCTCGGCGTCGCAACCCGGCATCAGCACGACGAACTCCTCGCCGCCGTAGCGGGCCACGAGGTCGACGGCGCGCGTCTGCGCGCGCAGTGCCGCGGCGAATTCGGCCAGCACCTCGTCGCCGGCGATCACGCCGTGCCTCTTGTTGACCGGCCCGAAGTCGTCCAGGTCGATGAGCGCCAGCGCGAGCCCGTCGCCGTAGCGGCGTACCCGGCCGAACTCGCGCGCCATCGCCTCCAGGAACTGGCGCCGGTTCGCCGCGCCGGTCAACGGGTCCGTGCCCGCGAGTTCCTCGAGGCGGGCGTTGGCGCGTGCCAGCGCCGCGCTGCTTTCCTCGAGGTCGGCGTTCAGCCGCGCCAGTTCGGCGGTGCGCAGTGCCAGCTTGCGGTTGTTGCTCTCGAGGCGCGCGTTGGCCTCGGCCAGCGCTGCCGAGCGCAGTTCGAGCTCGCGCGCCGTGACGAAGGCGTTGCGCCGGCCCTCCTCGAGCACGACCGCGATGTAGCCTGATGCCCCCGCGCAGGCGCCGACCACGGACAGGAACAGCACGCCGGCGCCCGTGTCCATCCCGCCGTAGAGCACGACGCCGGCCACGGTGCCGGCGAAGGCGAACAGTTGCAGCGCGATCGCGGGGCGCGGGTCGGTGCTGTGGAATATCGCCACCGGCAGGCAGACCATGATGTAGCCGGTGAGGTCGCCCCTGGCCGCATCCAGGGTCGCCAGGGCTGCGGCGCCCGGCATCAGCAGCGCCATCCAGCCGTCGTCGAGCAGCCTGCCCCATGGGGCCCGGCGCGCGGGCGGCTTCGGGCCGGCGAGAAGCCCGAGCAGCGCGACGCCACCCAGGTAAGCGAAGGTCAGGGCGAAGCATTCGCGCGGCGTGAGCGCCCCGTCGCTGCGAATCGAGCCGCTGAGCAGGTGCGAGAGCAGCAGCCCCGCGGCGACGCACAGCAGGGCCAGGCCCATGCGCCACCGCCGGCGCGCGTTCTGCGCCGCGCGCTGATTCAGGTAGGCGGTCTGGGCCAGGTCGCTGGTCGGGGGCATCGCTGGGCTCGGTGGCGGGGCTCCCTCAGGATAGACGCCGCGCCGCGTGCTGCCGCGAAAACGCTCCGGACGGTGCGGGAAGGGGTGGCGTGCGACATGCAAATGCGCAAAAAACAGACGCTTTCATTACGAATTGTTGTGCCCATGGGGCGAGGGCGAATATTATTTGCGTGTATTTCGGCAATTGGAAGTGCGATTTCTGACGGGAGGCGCGAATGGCGGACGAAACGGCTTTGCCACTGGTAATGCCCCGGCTGCTGGCGTGGGCGGCGGCACGGCACGGGGAACGCATCGCGCTGCGTGACGGTGCGCTCACGCTGGACTTCGTGGCGCTGGCCGCGCGGGCCCGCGAGGCGTCGCGGGCTTTCCTGGCCGCCGGCATCCGGCGCGGGGACCGCTTCGCCATCTGGGCGCCCAACCGCTGGGAGTGGATCCTGGCCGCGATCGGGGCGCAGAGCATCGGCGCGATCCTGGTGCCGCTCAACACGCGCATGAAGGGTGCCGAGGCGGCCTACATCCTCGAGCGCAGCGGCGCGCGCCTGCTGTTCACGGTCGGCGAGTTCGCCGGCAACCGCTATCCGGAGATGCTGGAAGGCATTGCGCTGCCGGCGCTGGAGCGCACCGTGCTGTTCGGCGAGGCCGCGGGCGGCCTGGAGGGCTGGGAGGACTTCGTGGCCGCGGGCCGCGGGGTGAGCGATGCGGAGGTCGATGCGGCAGCGGCCGCCGTCACGCCGGACGACACGCTCGACCTGATGTTCACCTCCGGCACCACGGGCAAGCCGAAGGGCGTGATGACGGGGCACGGGCAGAACATCCGTTCCTTCGACACCTGGAGCCGCACGGTCGGGCTCGGCGCCGACGACAATTACCTGATCATCAACCCCTTCTTCCATTCCTTCGGCTACAAGGCCGGCTGGCTCGCCGCGATCATCCGCGGCGCGCGCATCCTGCCGGTGGCCAGCTTCGACGTGGAACAGGTGCTGCGGCGCATCCAGTTCGAGCGCGTCAGCATGCTGCCCGGGCCGCCCACGATCTACCAGTCGCTGCTCGCGCACCCGGACCGCCAGAACTACGACCTGTCCTCGCTGCGGCTCGCGGTCACCGGTGCCGCCGCGGTGCCGGTCGACCTGATCCGGCGCATGCGCAGCGAACTGGGCTTTCGCACCGTGCTCACGGCCTACGGCCTCACCGAGACCTGCGGCGTGGTCACGATCACCGGAGCCGACGACGAGCCCGAGCTGATCGCGACCACCGCGGGGCGCGCGATGCCGGGCGTCGAGGTCGTCTGCGTCAACAGCGCCGGCGAACCGGTGCCGGCGGGCGAGCCGGGCGAGGTCTGCGTGCGCGGCTTCAACGTGATGCAGGGCTATTTCGACGACCCGGCCGCCACCGCCGAGGCGATCACGCCCGACGGATGGCTGAAGACCGGCGACATCGGCGTGCTGAACGAGGCGGGTTACCTGCGCATCACCGATCGCATCAAGGACATGTTCATCGTCGGCGGCTTCAACTGCTACCCGGCGGAGATCGAGAACCTGCTGTGCTCCCTCGACGGCGTGGCGCAGGCGGCGGTGATCGGCGTGCCCGACGAACGCATGGGCGAGGTCGCGAAGGCCTTCATCGTGCGCCGCGCCGGCAAGGCGCTGACCGAGCAGGAAGTGATCGACTGGTGCCGGCGCAACATGGCGAACTACAAGGTGCCGCGCAGCGTCGCCTTCGTCGATGCGCTGCCGCTGAACGCCGCGGGCAAGGTGCTGAAGACCGCGCTGCGCGAGCGCGGCGCCTGAGGCGGGCATGGCGACCGAGCCGGGGCGGGCAGGGGCCCCCAACCGCGAAGCCCGCCTCGGCCAGATGGCGGGTCTCGACGACACCGACCGCCGCCTGATCGAGCTGCTGCGCGGCGACGGCCGCATGGCCTACCGGGCGCTCGCCGACACGCTCGGCATCACCGAGTCGGCGGTGCGGGCGCGGGTGCGCCAGCTCGAGGCCTCCGGCGCGATGAAGGTCGTCGCGGTGGCCGACGCGGAGGCCGCGGGCTACGAACTGCTGCTCGCCGTCGGCGTCGAAGTCGACGGGCGCCCGGCGCTGGAGGTGGCCGAGGCGCTCGCGGCCATTGCGGAGGTGTTCTCGGTGAGCCTCGTCGTGGGGACGCACGACATCGAGCTGCTGATGGTGGCGCGCGACCACGAGCACCTCGCCGAGCTGGTCACGGACCGGCTGGTGAACATCCCGGGCGTGCGGCGCATTCTCCCCGGGCTCGCCGTCGACGTGCTGAAGAACCAGCCCGACTGGGTGCCCTTCGATGACTAAGCGACGCTTCGACGACATCGACCAGCGCATCCTCGATTACCTGGCGCGTGACGCGCGCACCAGCAACCGGCGCATCGCCGACGAACTCGGCGTCACCGAGGGCACCGTGCGCGCACGCATCAAGCGCATGGAAGACGACGGCCAGATCCGCATCACCGCGATCACCAACATCCGCAAGCTCGCGAACCCGGCGCTCGCCTTCGTCTGGATCGAGGTCGATCGCGGCAGCCAGAGCCGCGAGGTCGCGGCGCGGCTGGCGCGCCACCCGCAGATCGGCTTCGTCGGCATCATGGTCGGGCGCTTCGACATCCTCGCGATCACCATGGTGCAGTCGGCCGAGCAGCTGAGCGAGTTCCTGCACAGCACGGTGCACGCGATACCGGGCGTGCGCCACACCGAGTGTTCGCTCGGTGCGCGCTTCGTGAAGCACGACTACCGCCTCAGTCGCATCGTGCCGCGGCCGCGCTCCGACGAGGAGGAAAGTGAAAATGCGTAGCGGAGGCGATTCTGGTATCCGGATTCCGGGCCTGAAAGCCTGATATGGATCAGTATGCGTAGAATCCGGCCAGAAAATTTACTGTTTCCGGCCGATTGGGGTTATACTGCCGGCCCGTTGACCGGCCAAGGCGAGGACGCTTCACGATGAACAAGCTGATGAGTGCGGCAGATGTAGTCGGCCAGCTCGCGAGCGGCATGACGATCGGCATCGGCGGCTGGGGGCCGCGTCGCAAGCCGATGGCGCTGGTGCGCGAGATCCTGCGTTCCGACCTGAAGGACCTGACGGTGGTCGCCTACGGCGGCGCCGACGTGGGGATGCTGTGCGCGGCCGGCAAGGTGCGCAAGGTGGTCTTCGCCTTCGTCTCGCTCGACTTCATCCCGCTCGAGCCCTACTTCCGCCTCGCGCGCCAGCGGGGCGAGTTCGAGATCATGGAAATCGACGAGGGCATGTACCTGCTCGGGCTGCGCGCCGCCGCGATGCGCGTGCCCTTCCTGCCGACGAAGATCGGCCTCGGCACAGACGTGCTGCGCCACAACCCGCAGATCAAGACCATCGTCTCGCCCTACGCCGACGGCCGCGAGCTGGTCGCGATGCCCGCGCTCGAGCTCGACGCCGCGCTGATCCACGTCGACCGCGCCGATGCGCGCGGCGTCTGCCAGATCAAGGGGCCCGATCACTACATGGACGACGTGATGGCGCGCGCCGCGCGGCAGACCTGGGTGAGCTGCGACGAGCTGGTCGACGCCAGCTTCTTCGCCTCGCCCGAGGAGGCGCGCTACGTGTTCTGGGAGCGCTCCGAGACCACCGGCGTGGTGCACATCCCGGGTGGCGCGCACCCGAGCAGCTGCAACCCGCTGTACGGCTTCGACGTGGCGCACTTCAAGGAGTACCAGGCCTCGGCCGGGCAGGAGAACGGCTGGAGCGACTACGTGCAGAACTACGTGGGCGACTCGGAGGCGTACTACCAGCAGCAGGTCGGCGGACTCGAGGCGATCCGCAAGCTGCCGCTCCCGACGTACTGAGCAAGAGGTCACGACGATGGCAACACCCGATTACACCCTGGCGGAACTGCTGATCTGCGCGGCCTCCGAGGCCTGGCGCCACGACGGCGAGGTGCTGGCGACCGGCATCGGCACGCTCCCGCGGCTCGCGGCCTCGCTCAGCATGCTGACGACGAACCCCGACCTGCTGATGACCGATTCGGAGGCCTTCCTGCTGTCGGCGCCGAACCCGATCGGGCCGCGGCCGGCGGACTTCAAGCCGGCCTACGAGACCTGGATGGGCTTCTCGCGCATCTTCGACAACGTCTGGGGCGGCAAGCGTCACGCGATGGTCGGCCCGACGCAGATCGACCGTTTCGGCCAGGCCAACATCTCCTGCATCGGCGACTACGCGAAGCCGAAGGCGATGATGCTCGGCGTGCGCGGCTTCCCGGGCAACTCGATCAGCCACGCGAACTCCTTCTTCGTGCCCGCGCACAACACGCGCGTGTTCAAGGAAGGCGAGTGCGACATGGTCGCCTCGATCGGCTACAACCCCGCGCGACTGGCCAGGGGCTACAGCCTGGACGAGGTCGACATCCGCCTCGTGATCACCGATCTCTGCGTGATGGACTTCGGCGGGCCGGAGCACCAGATCCGGCTGCGCTCGCTGCACCCCGGCATCACGGTGGAGCAGGTGCAGCAGAACACCGGCTTCCCGGTGTTCGTGCCCGGCGACGTCGTCACGACGCCGGCGCCGACCGAGGAGCAGCTCGCGATCATCCGCCGCATGGACCCGCACAACCTGCGTGCGCGCGAGATCAAGGACAACCCGCCCGGCGACCGCACGGCGCGCTGATCCAGGTAGAGCGAACATGCTGCAGACCCGTCTCACCGAACTGCTCGGCTGCCGCTACCCCGTGGTGCAGACCGCGATGGGCTGGGTCGCCGACCCGAAGCTGGTCGCGTCCACCTGCAACGCCGGCGGCTTCGGCTTCCTCGCCGGCGCCACGATCCCGGCCGAGCAGATGGAGCGCGACATCCTGCGCACGAAGGAACTGACGCAGCAGCCCTTCGGCGTGAACTTCCACATGTACCAGCCGAACGCGGCCGACATCGTCGGGCTCGTCGTGAAGCACGGCGTGCGCGCCGTGAGCTACAGCCGTTCGCCGGGCAAGGAATTCATCCGCAAGCTGAAGGACGCCGGCGTGGTCTGCATGCCGACGGTCGGCGCGGTGAAGCACGCGGTCAAGGCCGTGGAGCTCGGTGCCGACGCGGTGACGGTGCAGGGCGGCGAGGGCGGCGGGCACACGGGCTCCGTGCCCACCACGCTGCTGCTGCCCGAGGTGGTGAAGAGCGTGTCCGTGCCGGTGGTCGCGGCCGGCGGCTTCAAGGACGGCCGCGGCCTGGTCGCCGCGCTGGCCTGGGGCGCCGAGGGCATCGCGATGGGCACGCGCTTCCTGATGACCTCGGACAGCCCGGTGCCGCAGGCGACCAAGGAACGCTACGTGGCGTGCCGGAACCCGTCGGACATCATCGTGTCGACGGCGATGGACGGCATGCCGCAGCGCATGATCATGAACGAGATCCTCGCCGAGCTCGAGCGCGCCGGCCCGCTGAAGAAGCTGCTGATCGCGCTGCGCAACGGGCTCGCCTTCCGCAAGCACAGCGGCGCGACGATTCCCGCGCTGCTGAAGTCGGCGATCGCGATGCAGCGCGAGGACGGACTGACGCCGGCGCAGGCAATCATGTCGGCGAACGCGCCGATGATCATCCAGCGCGCGATGGTCGAGGGTCGCCCCGCCGAAGGCGTGCTGCCGAGCGGGCAGGTCGCCGGCGTGATCGACGACCTGCCGAGCTG
>CAYXJM010000118.1:0-7628 GCA_964465455.1 uncultured Klebsiella sp. | reverse complement strand
GTGATCTCCTGGCCGCTCATCAGCATGCTGCCGTCGCCGGTGATGCACACCACCGGGTCGCCGGGCCGGGCCAGCGCCGTGCCTACCGCGTTGCCTATCGCCCAGCCCATCGGCGCGAACTCGAAGCCGGCCTGGAACAGGCCGCCACGTCCGCTGCGCCGGCCGCGGTCGCCGCGGCCGCTGCCGCGACGGTCGAGCACGCGGCGGTCGAAGGGGTTCAGGTAGTGCGTGCTCCACGCGAAGCTGTTGCCCGCGTCGGCCAGGTAGCGCGTGCTGGGCGGGAACAGCTGCGTCAGCTTCGTCATCAGCCACTGCGGCTTGATCGGGCAGGAGGCGTCCAGGCATTTCTCGAAATGGCTGACCTCGAACGGCAGCACCGAGCCGCCGTTCTCGTCGGTGGCGAGCGGCTCGGTGACCCCGACGTGGCGGCCGTGCTTGCCGAGCTCCGCGATCAGGGTCTCGAAGATCGTGTCGATGCTGCCGCGCACGTGCAGCCGCGCCATCGGCGAGCGCGTCAGGTTGCTCTCGTTGGCGTCGACGTGCACGAGGTGGCTGGTGAGCAGGGTTTCGCGGTCCCAGTTGTTGCTGCTCCACTCGCTCATCATGTTGCCCACGGTGACCACGAGGTCCACCTCGGGATCGCGCAGCGCCGCGTTGGCGCTCTCGTGGCCGGCAAAGGAGAAGACGCCGCGGTAGCAGGGATGGAAGGGGCTGATCAGCCCCTTGCCGTCCGGTGTCGTGACCACGCGGGCGTTCAGCGTCATGGCCGCGCGCAGGATCAGGCCGGCGGCATCCTGGCAGCCGTTGCCCAGCACGAACACGACCTTCTTGCTGCCGAGCAGCAGGTCGACGAACGCGTCGATGGCGGTCTCGTCCTTCCAGGCCGGGCGGGCCAGCAGCGAGGACAGGTTGTAGCTGGGACCGGTTGCGGCGACCGCGGTGCGCATCACGTCCAGGGGCACGCTGATGTGGGCGGGGCCGCTGGAGTTGAAGGCCGTCATGATCGCCGAGGCGAGCTTGTGCTCGAGCTGGTCGACGTGACTGACCAGGGTGTTGTAGTGGGTGCAGTGCTGGAACATGCCCACCGTGTTGATGGAGGTGTCGCTCGATTCCTGCAGGGCCTTGCGGCCGAAGTGGCTGAGCGCCGTCTGCGGCGTGATCACCAGCATCGGGATCTGGTTCTCGAACGCCGAGGCCACCCCGGTGATCAGGTTGGTGGCCCCGGGGCCGGTGGTGGAGCAGCACACCCCGAGCCTGCCGGTGTTGCGGGCGTAGCCCTCGGCCATGAACGCGGCGCCCGACTCGTGGCGGGCGACGATCGCGCGGATGCTGCCACGGCGCTGGCTGCGTGCCAGCGCGTTGTAGAGCGGCTCGATCGCCCCGCCCGGGATGCCGAACACGTACTCCACGCCCAGCTGCTCGAGGTGGCTCAGGATCAGGTCGCCACCCTCGAAGGGCGCCGGGTTCGCGGCGCCCGCGGAGCCTGGCGGGGCATGCAGGGAACGGATCTGGGCGCTCAACCGTGAGTCTCCTTGTTGGTATGCAGTCGGGGCGGTAGCCGCAAAACGCCGCCACGATTTGCTCAGGTGCCACGTGAGTATAGATGCCTAACCCATTAATGCACTGTCGAATATGACCGCCCGGGGCGTGCCGGCGAGACGGCGCCCGATCCGGGTCGACGCAGGGGGAGGGGGTGGCTTTGCAGTGGCGGAGCGCAGTGCCATGATACGCGCCGCCCTGGACGTCCCGCCGCGAGGAGGCTCGATAAGATGGAAAAGATCATGTACCCGCTCTGGAAGCTTGCGTCGGAGGACCAGGAGGCTTTCTGCCGGCGCCTGCGCGGGCCCGTGGCCGCGGGGCTGCGCGAGGCCGGTGCCCGGCACGTGCGCATCGGCGTGGTCGACGCCGATGTCGCGCCGGCGGCGCCACTGCGGCAGGAGAACAGCCGTCCGCTGTTCGACGCGATCCTGTCCCTGTGGGTCGACACCGCGGTCTGGCGCGAGCGCTACGAGGCGGTGTTCCGCGATGCCGTCTCGCGCTACCACGGCTACCTGGTCTGCGAATCGGCCCCCCTGGACCACGCGGCGCGGATGCCGACCGACGGCAGCCGGGTGGAGGGTATGTGCCAGGTGGTGTTCCTGCAGCGGCCGCCGCGCCTCAGCTACGAGCAGTGGATCACGGTCTGGCAGGGCAGCCACACCCAGGTCGCGATCGATACCCAGTCGACCTTCGGTTACCGCCAGAACGTGATCGTGCGCGCACTGACCTACGCCGCGCCGCCGTACACGGCGATCATCGAGGAGAACTTCCCCGCCGCGGCGATGACCTCGCAGCACGCGTTCTACGACGCGGTCGGCGACGACGCGAAGTACAAGGCCAACCTGAAGGCCATGATCGACAGCTGCGCGCGCTTCATCGACATGGACCGCATCGACGTGGTACCGACCAGCGAGTATAACTGGGCCGGCAACTGAAACCGGGCGCCATCGCGCCCGCCGCGTCGACCCGCATCGACATCAACCAGGAGACGACACCCGCAATGCCACTGCACCCCCAGGTCCTGCCGCTGATCGATCTGCTGAACCAGTCCATGGCCGGACTGCCCGCGACCGACGTCATGGAGATCTCGACGATCCGCGAGGTCTCGCTGGCCCCGCCGTCGCCGAACCCCACGCCGGTCGGCCGCGTCGAGGACCGGCGCATCCCGGGGCCGGCCGGGGAGATTCCGGTGCGCGTGTACACCCCGCAGGGGAGCGGGCCCTTCCCGCTGGTCGCCTTCTTCCACGGCGGCGGCTTCGTGCTGTGCAGCCTCGAGACACACGACGAGCTGTGTCGCGCGATCTGCCGCGACGCCGGCGCCGTGGTGGTGTCGGTCGACTACCGCCTGGCGCCGGAAGCCAAGTACCCGGCCGCGGCGGACGACTGCTACGCCGCCACCGCGTGGTGCGCCGCACACGCCGCGGAGCTCGGCGCCGATCCCGCGCGGCTCGCGGTGGCGGGTGACTCGGCGGGCGGCAACCTGGCCGCGGTCACCGCGCTGCGCGCCCGCGACCTGGGCGGGCCGCCCATCCGCCACCAGGTGTTGATCTACCCGGTCACGGACTGCGCGTGCGACACGCCTTCGTACCGCGAGAACGCGCAGGGCTACGGACTCACCGCCGAGGCGATGCGCTGGTTCTGGTCGCACTACCTGGCGAGCGCGGCGCAGGGGCGCGAACCGTACGCGTGCCCGGCACGCGCGCCGGACGCGAAGGGCCTGCCGCCGGCGACCGTGATCACCGCGGAATTCGACCCCCTGCGCGACGAGGGCGAGGACTACGCGGCGCAGCTGCGCGCCGCCGGGGTGCCGGTGGTGCTGAAGCGCTACGACGGCATGATCCACGGCTTCGTCAGCATGGCCGACATGCTGGACGACGCCCGCGCCGCGCAGCAGCTCATTGCCGGGCAGCTGCGCGGCGCCTTTGCCGGCCAGGCTCCGGCCTGACACCGGCAGCCGCCTGGCCCGCGATTTCGCGAACGTCTCGAACACCGGAGTGACTGGACAGATGGGCATCTATGCAATGACGGGCGGCGCCACGGGCATCGGCGCGGCAATCAAGGAGCAACTGCGGGCTCGCGAAGACCGCGTGGTCGTGGTCGATATCAAGGACGCCGACATCGTTGCGGATCTCGGCACGAAGGCGGGGCGCGAGGCGGCGGTGGCCGGCATCCTCGAGCGCGCGCCCGAGGGGCTCGACGGCTTCGTGGCCTGCGCGGGCGTGGGCCCCTACCTGCCGCCGCCGGTGATCGCGAGCATCAACTACTTCGGCGTGGTCGAGGTGACGGAGGGGTTGCGCGCCGCGCTCGAGCGCCGTCGCGGCGCCGTGGTGGTCATTTCCTCGAACTCTGCGCCGATGAGCACGGACGCAAGCTATGTCGACATGCTGCTGGCCGGAGACGAGGCGGGTGCCGGGGCGAGGGTCAGCGGGCAGAACGGGCAGGTCGCCTACTCGGGCTCCAAGATGGCCGTGGCGCGCTGGGTGCGCCGCAACGCACCGCGGTGGGCCGCCGCGGGCGTGCGCCTGAACGCGATCGCGCCCGGCCTGATCAAGACGCCGCTGACGGCCAGCGCCACGGCGGATGCACGCTTTGCCGAGGCCATGAAGGCCTTCGAGGACTCCATCCCGGCCGGTCGCGCGGGGCAGCCCGCGGACATCGCCGCGATGGCCTGCTTCCTGCTCAGCCCGGCGGCCGGATTCGTCTGCGGTTCGGTGATCTTCGTCGACGGCGGGCACGACGCCATGTTTCGCCCGGACCAGTTCTGAACCACGGCCCGGGCGGGGCGTTCGGTACTTTTCAGCATTGCGCCGCGCCCGGCGCACCGAAGCGGTGCGTCGCTATCTAAGCTGGAGACACTTTTCCCCGCGTCCGGCGCGGGAGGCAGGAGGTCGCCATGATGAACCAGCAGACGAGCCGCCCGGCGGCAGACCGCCCGCAGCAGGGCGGCGCGCGCAGCGACAAGACTGTTCGCCAGGCGCGCGGCGAGATCGCGGGCAGCAGCGCGAGGTTCTACCGTCCGCGCTTCAAGGTGACGGTGCCCGAGGTCGACGCGAGCTTCGTGCCCGGCTACAACTGACACCGCCCCGTCCGGCCGTCGGGCCGGCATGGCGCACGATGGCGCCCCTCGGGGCGGGAATCGGTCTGCGCCTTTTTCCTTGAGCTTGCCCAGCCGCAACCGTATCCTTGCACGCTTTCGCATTGCGGGGTGTTGAGATGATCTCGGGCAGTATCGTGGCTCTGGTCACGCCGATGCACGCATCGGGCAACGTGGACTGGGCAGCGCTCGAGCGGCTCATCGAACTGCACGTCGCCAGCGGCACGGCGGCGATCGTCTCGGTGGGAACCACGGGCGAGAGCGCGACGCTCAGCGTCGAGGAGCACAGCGAGGTGATCCGCCACACCGTGACCGCGGTGGCCGGGCGCATGCCCGTGATCGCGGGCACCGGCGCCAACGCCACGGCGGAGGCCATCGAGCTCACCGCGGTGGCCCGCGACCTCGGCGCCGATGCCTGCCTGCTGGTCACGCCGTACTACAACAAGCCGACCCAGGAAGGGCTGTACCGGCACTTCCGCGCCATCGCCGAGGCGGTCGAGATCCCGCAGATCCTCTACAACGTGCCGGGCCGCACCGGCTGCGACCTGCTGAACGACACGGTGCTGCGCCTCTGCGAGGTGCCGAACATCGTCGGCATCAAGGACGCGACCGGCAACGTCGAGCGTGGCCGCGAGCTGATCGCGCGCTGTCCGCCGGATTTCGCGGTCTACTCCGGCGACGACGCCACCGCGGCCCAGCTGATGCTCGCCGGCGGCCGTGGCAACATCTCGGTGACGGCCAACGTCGACCCGGCGCGCATGGCGGCGCTGTGCCGTGCCGCGCTCGCCGGTGACGCCGCGCTTGCGCGCTCGCTGGACGCCGAGCTCGCCGAGATCAACCGCGTGCTGTTCATCGAATCGAACCCGATACCGGTCAAGTGGGCCCTGCAGGAGATGGGGCTGATCGGCCCCGGCATCCGCCTGCCACTGACGCCGCTGTCGGCCGCCTGCCAGGCGCCCGTGCGCAAGGCGCTGCTTGACCTTGGATTGCTCGCCGCGTGCGAAGCCTGACTGGAGAGAGTTGATGCGACCGTTGTTCCGTCTGCTGCTGCCCCTCGTCGTCGTCACGCTGGGCGGCTGCGGCTGGCTGGTGGGCGACGAGGGCTTTTTCCGCGACCGCGGCGACGATTACCGCAAGGCGAAATCGATTCCGCCGATGCAGGTGCCCGCGGACAAGAAGAGCGAGGCGGTGTCGGAGCTCTACGTGATCCCGGTGGAGCGCACCGACGCGTTGCTCGAGCGCGAGTTCGAGGTCCCGCGCCCGCAGCCGATCCAGGGCAACCCGGAAGAGAAGGTGGTGCGCATCCAGAAGCTCGGCGAGCAGCAGTGGATCCTGCTCGACGAGGCTCCCGCCGAAAGCTGGCCGCGCGTGCGCAACTTCCTGATCTCGAACCAGATCGGCATCGAGCGCGAGGACGCGGGCAGCGGGCAGATGGAAACCGGCTGGCTGACGTTCAAGAGCGACGCCACGCGGCGCGAGAAGTACCGCTTCCGCGTCGAGCAGGGCGTGCAGCGCGCGAGCAGCGAGATCTACGTGCTGCAGATGGGCTACCGCAAGGAGTCGGGCGAGGACATCCCTGCCCCCGCGTGGCCCGCCACCTCGATGGACGCCGAGCGCGAGACCTGGATGATCAAGGAGCTCGCGAATTACCTGGCCAGCACCAGCGGCGAATCGTCGGTGAGCCTGCTGGCCCAGGGTATCAGCACCGTCAACAAGGTCTACCTCGTGCGCGACGCGAGCGGCCAGCCGGTCATCGACCTGCGGCTGCCGTTCGACCGTGCCTGGGCCTCGCTCGGCCGCGCCCTCGAGCGCGCCGGCCTCACGGTGAAGGACCTCGATCGCAGCACCGGCGTGTATTTCGTGACCTACGAGCCCGCCAAGCGCAAGGAGGGCGCGGAGGGGGAGGAGGGCACGGAAGAGGAGAAGAAGCCGGGCATGATGTCGCGCCTGTTCTCCTGGTGGGGTGACGACGAGGACGAGAACCCCGCGATCGGCCACAGCTACCGGATCGAGATGCGCACGGTCGAGCAGGGCGTGGTGATCGGGGCGCGCCGCGACGACGGTGAGGAGTTCGCGGAAGGCGAGGCCGAGTTCGTGCTCGGGCTGATCAAGGCGCACCTGTCGTAGGAGCGCGCCATGCGCGCGACCCATGACCGCCGCGCGGGCGCCCCGTGATGGAGTTCTGCTCCCTCGGCAGCGGCTCGGCCGGCAACGCGCTGCTGGTCCGCACCACCTCCACCTGCGTAATGGTTGACTGCGGTTTCGGCCGGCGCGAACTCGAACGGCGCATGGCGCTGCGCGGCATGCACCCGCGCGACCTCGCCGGCATCCTGGTGACGCACGAGCACTCCGACCACGCCGGGGGCGTGGCGGCGCTGGCGCGGCACCACCGGATTCCGGTCTTCGCGAGCGCGGGCACCGTGAAGGGCGCCCGGCTGGAGGACGCCGGGCCCGGCGTGCTGGTCCCGGAGCGCCCCGAGCGCATCGGCGACATCGAGGTGCTGCCGGTGACGGTGCCGCACGACGCGCGCGAACCCTGCCAGTTCGTGCTGGCGCACGCGAAGCGGCGCCTGGGGGTGCTGACGGATCTCGGCAGCGTCTCGAAACTGGTGCGCGAGCACTACGCGTGCTGCGACGCGCTGGTGCTGGAGTGCAACCACGATGCGCAGATGCTGGTGGACGGCCCGTATCCGTGGCCGCTCAAGAAGCGCGTCGGCGGCGACTTCGGGCATCTGAGCAATGCGCAGGCCGCCGCGCTGCTGAGCGGCGTGGAACGAGGGGCGCTGCAGCATCTTGTGGCGGCGCACCTGAGCGAACAGAATAACTGCCCCGCGAAGGCGCGCGCCGCGCTGGAAGAGGTGCTGGGGCAGGGTGATGAGAGGCTGCTGGTGGCCGACCAGGAATCCGGCTTCGGCTGGCTGGCGATCCAATAGCGGACGTTGCAACCACAACTGGACAGGAACATGGAAAAGCGCGATCTGATCGTCAAGGGCAA
>CAYXJM010000117.1:0-7639 GCA_964465455.1 uncultured Klebsiella sp. | reverse complement strand
TGCAGCACCCCCTTGGGGAAACCGGTGCTGCCCGAGGTGTAGAGGATCACGCTGGGATCGTCCGGGCCGGCAGGCGGCACCGTGTAAGCCCCGCCTTCCCCCCGCGCCAGCGCGCCCTCGAAGGCGTGCACGCGCGGGCCCGGGCGGAATTCCGCGCCGGCTCCGGCCACCAGCACGTCGACATCGAGCGAATCGTGCACCTCGGCGAGCAGGCCGTAGCGCGGCGCGTCGCAGACGAGGCAGCGGGCGCCGCAGTCGGTCAGCGCGAAGCGCAGCTCCTCCATCTTGCCCCAGCTGTTCACCGGGACCACGATGGCGCCGACCAGCGCGGCGGCTGTGAACGCCACCGACCACTCGGGGCAGTTGCGCATCGCGATCGCGACACGATCGCCCTTGCCGATGCCGTGGTCGCGCTGCAGCGAGGCGGCGAGCGCATCGGCCTCGGCGAAAAAGCGGTCGAAGCTGAGCCGCCGGTCCTCGTAGACGATGAAATCGGCGGCCCCGTGCGCGCGCGATGCCTGCAGCACGTCGATCAGCGTCGCCGGCGCATGCTTGTAGACACGCACCCGGCGCCCCGCCACCTCACGGTCCTCCAGTTCGAAGAACTGGCCGGGTGAAGTGATCTCTCTGATCTTGTCGTGGATCAACTGTGAGGTGACCGTCATGCAATCCTCATGATTCCGCGTCGTCCGGGATCGTGATTTTACGCCGCCGGACCGCGGAGGACGAGCCGCGGCGGCCTCTCGCGCACCACTGCCGCCTGATCCGGGCGGGGTGCCCCCTCGCGACGGAGCGCCCGTGCGCGCAGCGGGTCGCGCGAAAGGTTGCGCTGGATCAAGGCGCGGCGTCCGGTGCCTGTGCGATTAATAATTTTAACGGTAAGTTAATTTCCGGCGCTGGTGACCGGAACTGGTTCCGCAAGGTCCTGCGGCAGCTGCAGGGCACGAGCCGGGACCGCCGGCGCGTCTGCCGCGGACCTTCCCGCACACGCGTGAGGTGCAGCCGATGAGAGCCCGTTACCTGCGAAATGTCTCGCTGCCGGCGCTGCTGGATCCGGGCGGCGCTCCGTGGCGCGAACTGCCCGCGGAAACGCTGACGCTGTCACCGACGCCGTCGGCACTGCAGCCCACGGCGGCGGTCCGCGCGGCATTCCCGGACGGACGCATCGGCGCCATCACGCTCGCCGCCGTGTCGGCACTGCACAACGGCCGCGACATCGCCTTTCACCTGCGCTGGCAGGATCCCTCCGAGGACACCGGCGCCAACGGGCAGGACGACACCGGTTTCCCGGATGCCGCCGCCATCCTGCTGCCCACGCTGGAGGATGCACCGCTGATGAGCATGGGCGCGCCGGGTGCACCCGTGACGGCGTGGTACTGGCGCGCCGACGAGCCGGGCCCCGGCCGGCAGGTGAGCGCCACCGGGCTGGGCAGCACGGTGACCGTGGACCGGCAGCAGGTGCAATGCGCGGCGCGCTACCGGGACGGCGCGTGGCAGGTCGTGATCGCGCGCAGCCTGGACGCGCGCGGCGATACGTCGCTGGCAACGCTGGCGCCCGGCAAGTCCACGCGCTTCAGCCTGGCGGTCTGGGAAGGCAGTCACGGCGAGCGCGCCGGCATCAAGGCCGTCGCGCTCGGCCCGCTGGCCGGCTGGCACGCACTCGACCTCGACCCGGCACCTTGAAGGAGGACCAGACATGGAGACGCCCGTGAGCACCCGGCAGCTGGCCATGGTCATGGACCTCAACAAGTGCCTCGGCTGCCACACCTGCACCATCGCCTGCAAGCAGCTGTGGAGTCGCGACGAAGGCATGGAGTACATGTGGTTCAACACCGTCAACACGCTACCGGGCGAGGGGACACCCAGGGGCTGGGAGTCGATGGGCGGCGGCTTCGACGCCCGCGGCAATGCCCGCCCCGGCCGGATACCGCGCCGGGGCGAGTACGGCGAGGCCTGGCGCTTCGGCTACGAGGAGACGTTCTTCGGCGGGCAGCCGAACACCGTGGCGCTGGAGCGCCAGGGCGAGGCGCAGTGGGGACCGAACTGGGACGAGGACCAGGGTGGCGGCGAATTTCCCAATGCCCACTATTTCTATCTGCCGCGCATCTGCAACCACTGCACGCACCCCGCCTGCGTGGAAGCGTGCCCGCGCGGGGCCGTGGAGAAGCGCGCCGAGGACGGCATCGTCACGGTGAACGAGGAGCGCTGCCGCGGCTACCGCTTCTGCCAGGCGGCGTGCCCCTACAAGAAGATCTACTTCAACCACCAGAAGAAGGTCTCGCAGAAGTGCATCTTCTGCTTTCCGCGCATCGACGAGGGCGTGGCGCCCGCGTGCGCGCGCCAGTGCCCCGGACGGATCCGTTTCGTCGGTTACCGCGACGACCCCGCGGCGCCGATCCACAAGCTCGTCGACCAGTGGCAGGTCGCCCTGCCCCTGCACCCCGAGTACGGCACCGAGCCGAACGTGTTCTACGTGCCGCCCTTCAGCGCCGCCGCCTACGGCGCCGACGGCGACATCGACGAGACGAAGCCACGCATCCCGGACGACTACCTCGTCGGCCTGTTCGGCCCGCGCGTGCTGGAGGCACTGAAGACGCTGAAAGCGGAGCGCGAGAGGAAGCGTCTCACCGGCAAGTCCGAGCTCATGGACCTGCTGATCGCCTACGAGTGGAAAGAGATGTTCGGCGGCTTCGATCGCGATCCGGCGGAGATCACGGTGATGCGCTGGATGCCGGGGCACGAGTAGTGCCTGCAGCGAGGGAGGTGCGGACAATGGACTCGTTTTCGACCACGCGACGCGACTTCCTGCGCGCCAGCGCCGCGGGCGCGACGGCGCTCGCGCTCGACCTGTCGGTGCTGCGACCCGTGCTCGCCGGCACGGCGCTGCCGGCGACGGCACACGAGTACCGGGACTATCGCGATATCTATCGCCGCAAGTGGACCTGGGACCGGGTCTCCGTGGGCACGCACACCTGCACGAACTGCGCGAGCGGCGGCTGCTCCTGGAACCTGTACGTGCGCGAGGGCATCGTGTGGCGCGAGGAGCAGGGAGCGCCCTACACGCAGACCAACCCCACCGTGCCGGACTACAACCCGCGCGGCTGCCAGAAGGGTGCCGCGGCGAGCGCGCTCGCGCGCAGCCCGGCGCGGCTCCGCTACCCGATGAAGCGGGTGGGACCGCGCGGCGGCAACCGCTGGAAACGCATCTCGTGGGACGAAGCGCTCGACGAGATCGCGCGACAGATGGTCGACACCCTCTCCAAGCGCGGCGGCGTCGGGGCCTACTGCGAGAACGGCAACAACGCCGATTTCGGTCCGAGCTGGATCGCGATGGTGCGCTTCTTCAACACCCTCGGCATCCCGGTGACGGAGAATTTCGCCGGCTCGGGCGACCTGATGACCGGCGCGACCGCGACGCTGGGCAACCCGGTGCCGGGCGCGTCCTCCGACGACTGGTTCCGCACCGACTACTTCGTGAACTGGTTCGGCAACCCGGTCACCACGCGCATCCCGGACGCCCACTTCATCACCGAGGCACGCTATCGCGGCGCGAAGATCGTCTCGATCACGCCGGACTTCAGTCCCAGCGCCATCCACGCGGACCTGTGGATCCCGGTGCGACCGGGCACCGATGCCGCGCTCGCGCTCGCCGCGTGCAAGGTGATCATCGACGAGAACCTGCACGACGTGCCCTACATCATCGAGCAGACCGACCTCCCGCTGCTGGTGCGAACCGACACGCAGCGCCTGCTGCGCGAGGCCGACGTGGTGCCCGGCGGCCGGCAGGAATGCTTCGCGTGGTGGGACGGGGACAAGAATGCGGTGGCCTGGTCGGCGAGCTCCGCCGGCGTCGACCCGGCGCAGCGCACCCTGAAGCTCGCTCCCGGCGACCACCCGGTTCTCGAACCGCGGAACGCGCAGGTGACACTCGCGTCCGGCGAGACCGTGGCCCTGCGCAGCGCCTTCGCGCTCCTGCGCGAGAAGCTCGCCGCCTGCGACCTCGCGAGCGCGAGCCGCATCACCGGCGTGAACCCGAAGGTGATCCAGCGTTTCGCGCGCGAATTCGCCACCGCGAAGTCCGCGATGATCTACGCCGGCGCCGCGATGGGGAAGATCCTGCACGGGGACCTGGTGCAGCGCGCGCAGATCCTGCTCGCGGCACTGACCGGCAACAACGGCCGCGCCGGCGGCGGCTGGCAGGAGATGACCTTCTTCGAGCTCGACGGCAAGCTGCTCGCCGCCTTCGTCGATCACGTGAACGACCTCTCGGCCGACGATCCGCAGGGCATATGGGCGGCGCTCGCGGAGATGGGTAAGCAGCAGGCGCAGAGCCCGCTGTACGTCTCGGGCTCGCTGATGATGCTGATGAACGGCGGCAGCTACGAAACGCAGTTGCAGCCCGAGTACAACGACCCCACGCTGAAGCGCACGCCCGAGCAGTTCCTGCGGGAAGCGATCGCGCGCGGCGAGATCCCGAACCTGCCGGGTCCCGAGCTCGGCAACCCGGACATCGTCTTCAACATGTTCGGCAACCCCTTCCGCCACAACCGCATGGGCGAGCGGCTGGAGAAGACGCTGTTCGCGAAGGCGAAGCTCGTCGTCGACCTGACGCTCCGGATGGACGACACGGCGCGCCACGCCGACATCCTGCTGCCCTCGGCCGGTCCCTACGAGAAGCTCGGCTTCAAGTACTCGATCGCCTACCCGCCGTATCTCCACCTCGGCGACAAGGCCGTGGAGCCACCGGGCGAGGCAAAGCCGGACTGGGAGATCCTGTCGCTGCTGATGCAGCGCATCGTCGCCGAGGCGAAGCGCCGCGACGTGACGACCGTCAAGACCTACCGTGGCGTGCCCTACGATCTCGGCCAGGCGTACTGGCGCTTCAGCGACAAGGAACGCCTGGGGCCGAAGGACGAGGAGAGGATCATGGAGATCATCCTCGCGCTCTCCCCGGCGACACGCGGGATGAGCATGGCCGCGCTGCGCGCGAACAAGGGTGCGCTGCGCTACACGGGAGTGAGCCAGCTCGGGAAGATGTGGTGCGGCACGACGGAGGACTACCGGATGGACGAGCCGCTGGTGCCCTACCAGGACATGGTGGTGCGCAAGCGGCCGTGGCCGACCTCGAGCGGCCGCCAGCAGTTCTACCTCGATCACCCGGTGTTCCTCGAGGTCGGCGAGGAACTGCCGGTGCACAAGGAGCCGCCGCGGGCCGGAGGCCGGTACCCGCTGACGATGACCTGTGGGCACACGCGCTGGAGCGTGCACACGCTGTGGCGCGACCTCGACCTGATGCTCCGGCTGCAGCGCGGCGAACCGGTGATCTTCGTGAACCCGGGCGATGCGCGCGCGCGAGGCATCGGCGAGCACGACCTGGTGGACGTCTACAACGACCTCGGCACATTCGTGGTGCGCGTCAAGCTGACGCCGGGCATCCAGCCCGGCCAGGTGCACATCTACCACGCCTGGGGCGCGTACCAGTTCGTCGGCGGGAAGTCGAACGACAGCATCGCGGCAAGTCCGGTGAAAGTGACGCAGTTCATCAGCCAGGGGCACATGGCCAACGGAGTCGGGTGGTACGAGCCGACGCAGAACGACCGCGATACGCGCGTCGATATGCGCAGGCACGTCGCATGAACCACGATCGCGCCAACGGCATGCCGCCCCTGGAGCCGGAAGGGGATGTCATGGCCGCTGAGCGCGACGCGGATCTCTGCGCCCTGCGCAGCCGGTGCTACGCGCGCTTCGCCCGCGCGTTCGCGTACCCGGACGCTGACGCACTGCAAGGGATTCATTCCGGCGCGACGCTGCGCGAGCTCACCGCCCTCGTCGCGGCCTGCTCACCCGGACTCGTCCGGCACGCGCCGGCGCCGGCCAGCGTCGAAGCCGGCGACGCTGAGCTGCAAGCCGAATTCACGCGGCTCTTCGAGGCCGGCGAGAGCGGCCCGGCCTGCCCCCTGAACGAGGGCTGTTACCGCAGCGGCCCCATGGAGGCGATGGAGTCGGTGGTGCGCTTCTACGAGTTCTTCGGGCTCGAAACGGGGAGCGAATTGCGCCAGGAACCCGATCACCTGCGCGCTCAGCTCGAATTCATGCACTTCCTGTCTTTCCAGGAAGTCCAGTTCGGCCGCAACGGCCAGTCGACGCTTGCACTGCAGCGCGCGCAGCGGGATTTCCTGGCCCGGCATCCGGCCACGTGGATACCGCACTGGCTGGCGCGGGTGCAGCGCAGCGCGCCGGCCCCGTATTTCCTGCGTCTCGCCGAACTGCTCGCGGACTTCGTTGCCGGCGAGCAGGCGCGCCTTTCGCGGGCTGCACCGCAAGCGCCGCACCTGTCGGCATGAACGAGTCCTTGTCGGTCCCCGGTCCGAATTCATTCGGACGATTGTTCGGCTGAAGCCGAACCTGCGCCGACCTACGACCCGACCTGGAACCCCACCCGCAGCCCCTGCCCGCATCCCCGGCGGACGCGCCAGCGCCGACGGAGAACGATTTGCATTATGATCGGCGCGAAGGAGGGGCAATGGCACAGAAGCAGAACAGGCCGCACGGGCCGGAACCCGGCGAAGGCGCCACGTTCGCGGTCGCCGAGTTCGGCACGCTGCTCGAGTCCCTCTACGCCGGGCTGATCGGCCCGCATCCGTGGCAGGTCTTCCTCGACCGGCTGCGCATGCTGTTCGCCGCGAAGGACGTCACCCTGACGCTGCGCTTCCCATCACGTGAGACCGGCGGCGCCGTGGTGTTTTCGGCCGACGTGTACATGGCCGAAGCCGAGCAGGCCTGGAACACGCAGTTCTTCGCACTCGACCCTTTCGAGGGTCTTCCCCCCGGGCAGGTGTTCTCCATTGGCGACGTCGTGAGTGCCGAGCGCTGGCGCCACAGCGAGGTCTACCGCGACTACCTGCGCCCGCTCGGCATCGAGCACATCCTCGCGCTCGAGGTCCACCATCCCGAAGGCGCGCAGTGCCGCCTGCGGATCACCCGCACCGCCGATACCGGAGATTTCGCTGCCAGCGACAAGGCGAATCTCGGCCTGCTGGCCCCGCACCTGGAAGCTGCCGTCGGCGTGCAGGCACGGCTCAGCCATCTCGAGTCGTCGCAGCGACTGCTGGCCGGCACGGTGGACAAGCTCGCAGTGGGCTCGATACTGCTCGACACCCGCGGCGAAGTGATGTTCGCCAACGACATGGCCAGGCAGCTGCTCGAGGATGGCCACGGGCTCGGCGTCGTACGCCAACGCCTCGTGGCCGACAACGCGCGCGACAACGCCGCGATACAGCAGCTCATCCAGAAAGCCCTGAAGGCGCGGCCCGGGGATTCGCCCACACTGGTCGAGGCGATGTCGGTGGGAGGCTCGGCCCGCGAGCGCCGGCTGAGCCTGCTGATCCGCCCGGTCCCGGGCGTGAAGGAAGCGCGCCCGGGCAGGACTCCCGCGGTCGCGGTGTTCCTGCGCGACGCGCGCGGCCCGACGCAGGCCTCTGCCGAGCTGATCCGGCAGCTCTACCACCTGACGCCCACCGAGACCTCCGTCGCGATGCTCCTCGCCGACGGACTGAGCACCGAGGAAGTCGCGCAGGCGCTCGGCATCCGCCTCAACACCGTGCGCGTACACCTGCGCGCGATCTTCGCCAAGACCGGC
>CAYXJM010000116.1:0-7657 GCA_964465455.1 uncultured Klebsiella sp. | reverse complement strand
CGCCCGAAGCACCTCTACAGCATCTGGCGCAAGATGCAGCGCAAGGGCATCGGCATCACGGAGGTCTACGACGTGCGCGCGCTGCGCGTGCTGGTGGGCTCGGTGGCCGACTGCTACTCGACGCTCGGGATCGTGCACGGGTTGTGGCGGAACCTGCCCGGCGAGTTCGACGACTACATCGCCAACCCCAAGCCGAACGGCTATCGCTCGCTGCACACCGCGGTCATCGGCGAGGGCGGCAAGGTGCTGGAAGTGCAGATCCGCACCGGCGACATGCACCAGGAGGCAGAGCTCGGCATCTGCGCGCACTGGGTCTACAAGGGCGGCGAACGCACCGGCGCGGGCAGCGGCTACGAGGACAAGATCGCCTGGCTCAGGCAGGTGCTCGGCTGGGGCGGCGAGCTCGACGCGGGCGAGCTCATTTCCGAGCACCTGCGGCGCGAAGTCGGTGCCGACCGCGTCTACGTGCTGACGCCGGACGGGCACGTGGTCGACCTGCCGGCCGGCGCGACACCGGTCGACTTCGCCTACCAGGTGCACAGCGAGCTGGGTCACCGCTGCCGCGGCGCGCGCGTGGACGGGCGCATCGTCAGCCTCGATTACGCGCTCTCCACCGGCGAACGGGTCGAGATCATCCGCGGCAAGACCGCGGCCCCCAACCGCGACTGGCTGCGCGCAGGCAACGAGTTCGTGCACACCGCGCGCGCGCGCAGCAAGATCCGTCACTGGTTCCGCGAGCAGGACCGCGAGGCGCTGGTGGCGGCGGGGCGCGCGCTGCTCGAGCGCGAGCTGCGGCGCGTGGCGCTGCCGGCGCCGCAGCTGCCGGCGCTCGCGCGCGGGCTGGGCTTCGCCGCGGCCGATGACCTGCTCGCGTCGCTCGGCAGCGGCGAGACCGGCATCGGCCAGGTGCTGGCCTTCCTCGCGCCGGAGGAGCAGGGCCTGCCCTCGCCGCCGGAACTGCCGCGCGCGCCGGCGCGCAAGCGCCCCCGTGCCGCGGTCGCGGTGGACGGCATCGACAACCTGATGACGAGCTTCGCCGGCTGCTGCAGGCCGCTGCCGGGCGAGGCGATAGCGGGCTACATCACGGGCGGGCGCGGCGTCAGCGTGCACCGGCGCGACTGCGCGAAGCTGCGGCGTCTCGGGGAGGCAAGTCCCGCGCGCATCATCGACGTGCGCTGGCAGGACGCACAGCCGCGCTCGCACGCGGTCGACCTGCGCGTGGTCGCGCACGACCGCGCCGGCCTGCTCAAGGATCTGGTCACGCTGCTCGGCAACGAGCGCGTGAACGTGCTCGATCTCGGCAGCACGGTGGATCGCGCGCGCCAGGCGGCGACCGTGCGGCTCACCGTCGAGATCGGTTCGCTCGAGGCGCTGGGGCGCCTGCTGGAGAAGCTCGGGCGCGTGCGCGGCGTGATCTCGGTGCAGCGATACGCGGAATGAAAGCGGAGGAAGACATGCGGCGCCATGATATCGGGGACCTGCTGGAACTCATGCGGCGGCTGCGCGACCCGGAGACCGGCTGCCCCTGGGACCTGAAGCAGGACCACGCCTCGCTGCTCGAGCACACGCTGGAGGAAGTCTACGAGCTCGCCGACGCGGTGGAGCGCGGCGACGCCGCGCAGATGCGCGACGAGCTCGGCGACTACCTGTTCCAGGCCGTGTTCTACGCCCAGGTCGCCGCCGAGCGCGGCGAATTCGACTTCGGCGACGTCACCGACGGCATCGTGCGCAAGCTCCTGCGCCGCCATCCGCACGTGTTTCCCGACGGCACGCTCGCGAGCCGCCGCGCTCCCGGCGTCGCGCCGGCGACCGGGGACATAAAGGAAACGTGGGAGCGCATCAAGGGAGAGGACCGTCGCAGCCGCCAGCTTGGCGCGATCCTCGACGACGTGCCGACCGCGCTGCCCGCCCTGCAGCGCGCCGAGAAGCTGCAGCGCCGCGCCGCCTCCGCGGGCTTCGACTGGGCGAGCTGGGACGGCGTCGTCGCGAAGCTCGAGGAGGAGCTCGGCGAGCTGCGCGCAGCGGCGCTGGGTGACGACGCCGGGGCGCGCGAGGACGAATTGGGCGACCTGCTGTTCTGCTGCGTCAACCTCGCGCGCCATCTCGGCGTGAACGCGGAGAACGCGCTGCGCCGCGCCAATCGCAAGTTCGAGACGCGCTTTCGCGCCGTCGAGGACGAGATCCGGCGCCGCGGGCTCGCGGTCGCGGACTGCGAGCTCGCGCTGCTCGACAGCGTGTGGGACGAGGTGAAGGCGCGCTCGCGCGGCGAATGAGCGCCGCCGCGCGTCGGCTTGTTATCGCCCGGGCTCCTGTGTAATGTTCTCCGCCGTCGAATCGAGCGTTCATCCGGGCGGCGCCGCGCGCGTCGTGCCCGCAACAGGAGTCCACGCATGCGCGTCATTCTTTTGGGTGCCCCCGGAGCGGGCAAGGGTACCCAGGCCCAGTTCATCATGGAGCACTTCGGCATTCCGCAGATCTCGACCGGAGACATGCTGCGCGCCGCCGTGAAGGAGGGCTCCGAGCTCGGCCGCCAGGCGAAGGAGATCATGGCGAGCGGCGGGCTGGTGTCGGACGACATCATCATCGCGCTGGTGAAGGAGCGCATCGCGCGCGAGGACTGCGCCAGGGGATTCCTGTTCGACGGTTTCCCGCGCACGATACCGCAGGCCGAAGCAATGAAGGCCGCCGGCGTGAAGATCGACCACGTGATCGAGATCGACGTGCCCGACGACGTGATCATCGCGCGGCTCGTCGGGCGTCGCGTTCACGCGGCCTCGGGGCGCGTGTACCACGTCGAGTTCAATCCGCCGCGCGTCGCGGGCCGCGACGACGTCACCGGCGACGAGCTGGTGCATCGCGAGGACGACCGCGAAGAGACGGTGCGCCAGCGCCTCGGCGTCTACCACGACCAGACCGCCAGGCTTATCGGCTACTACCAGGGCGAGCAGGCCAACGGCACGCGCTACCACCGCATTGCGGGCGTCGGCGCGGTCGAGGAGATCCGCGCCCGCGTGCTGGCGGCGCTGTCCTGAGCGCCGCGACCGCCGGTCTCCCCGTGACACCGCCTGCAGCGGCGCCCGCCGCAGACGCGCCGGACTGGAATCCCGCCTCCGCAGTCATCCTGGTCAATCTCGGCTCGCCGCGCGCACCGACGCCGCGCGCGGTGGCCGACTTCCTTGCTGAGTTCCTTTCCGATCGCCGCGTCGTCGAGCTGCCCCGGCTGCTGTGGCAGCCGGTGCTGCGCGGCATCGTGATCCCGCTGCGCGCGAAGCGCGTCGCGCACGCCTACGCCTCGATCTGGGACGGCGATTCGCCGCTGCGCGCCATCTCGGAGCGCCAGCAGCGGGCGCTGCAGCAGCGTCTGCGTACGGCCTACGGCGATGCGGCGCCCTGGGTGCGCCTCGCGATGAGCTACCAGGGACCCTCCATCGCCGCGACGATCGCCGACTGCCAGCGCCGCGGCATCGAGCGCATCTGCGTGCTGCCGCTGTACCCGCAATACTCGGCCACGACCACCGCCGCGGTGTTCGACCAGGTGAGCCGCTACGTGCTCGGCGCGCGCGCGCTTCCCGAGCTGCACCTCGTGCGCGACTACCACGACGACAGCGGCTACATCGACGCGCTCGCGGCCAGCGTGGAAGAGCACTGGCGCGAGCACGGGCGCGCGGAGCACCTGCTGCTGTCGTTTCACGGCATTCCCGAGGCGAACGTGCGCAAGGGCGATCCCTATGCGCGCCAGTGCGAGCGCACCACGGAGCTGCTCGCCGCGCGGCTGCGGCTGGGGACGGACGCCTTCACGCTCGCGTACCAGTCGCGCTTCGGCCGCGCGAAGTGGCTGATGCCCTACACCGCGGAGACGCTGCGCGATCTCGCGCAGCGCGGCGTGCGCTCGGTCGACGTGATGTGTCCCGCGTTCGCGACGGACTGCCTCGAGACGCTGGAGGAAATGGCGGTCGAGAATCGCGCCTTGTTCCTCGCGAGCGGCGGCAGCGATTACCGTTTCATCGCATGCCTCAACGATCGCGAAGACCACGTGCGGATGATGGAAGAGATAGTTCGTGGCGCCGGATGCTTCGCGAAACGCAACTGAAATTGCCGCGACTGCTTGCGCAGCGCGAACAAGTACCGCTGATCGCGCGCGGCATTTCTTGAACGCGATTTGATGTGGTGCTATTTTGCAAGCGGATTTGTTGTGCGTTGACAGCGACGATCTCGATCCACAGTCACCAAGGAGTGCAATGATGGCAATCGCCAAGAAAGCAGCGGCAAAGAAAGCTCCCGCAGCGAAGAAGAAGCCGGCCGCCAAGCCGCGCGCGAAGAAGAAGCAGCGCGCGTCGCTCGCCGACCGCATCGTGCAGCTCGAGAAGGATGCCGAAAAGCAGCTGAAGCAGCTGGCTGCCGCGCTCGAGAAGCGGGCCAAGGCGGATCTGCGCAAGGCAATCGACAAGTTCGAGAAGAAGTGGCTCAAGGAGCGCAAGAAGTCGCACGCCAAGCGCCTGAGCACCGTGCAGAAGAAGGCCCAGGCCAGGCTCGCTGCGCTGAAGAAGAAGGCAGCCGTGAAGAAGAAGCCGGCCGCGAAGAAGAAGGCGACCCGCAAGGCGGCTCCCGCGGCCGCTTGAGCCCGGGCTCCTCGCAGACCGTCGGCAAGACCCGCCTCCCGCGCAAGCGGGACGGCGGGTTTTCCGCTTTATGCCCCCCGCGTTTTTCCGCGGCCACGGGCGGAGAACACCCCGGTGCCACTGCTGCTCGGAATCGAAACCTCGACCTCGCGATGCTCCGTCGCGCTCGGTGACGGCGACTCGATCGAGGAACTCGTCGACGAGCGCCCGCGCGAGCACCACGCGATCGTGCTGCCCATGGTGCACGCGCTGCTGCGCAGCGCGGGCACGTCGCTGCGCGATCTCGATGCGATCGCCTTCGGCCGCGGGCCGGGCTCCTTCACCGGGCTGCGCATTGCCGCGAGCATCACGCAGGGACTCGCCTTCGGCGCCGCTCTGCCGGTGATTCCCGTGTCCTCGCTTGCGGCGCTGGCCGCCGACGCCGACATGCAGGCCGGCGCCGCCGCCGGGCTCGATCGCGTGCTGGTCGCCACCGACGCGCACATGGGCGGGATCTACTGGGGCCTCTACCGCCGCGGCGCGCAGGGATGCAGCGCCGAGCGCGAAGACGCGCTGGCGCACGCCGAGGAGTTCGACGCCGCCGCGCACTGTCGCGTGGAAAGCACCATCCTCGCCGGAGACGCGTGGCGCGTGTATCCGCGGCTGCTGCCGCCCGACGCGGCGTGGCTCGAGTCCGCCGCGCCGACCGCGCGGCAGGTCGTGCGTCTCGCCGCGCGCGTGGAGCGATCGGCGTGGCGCCGCGCCGAGGAGGCTGAACCGGTCTACCTGCGCGGTGCCTCGGTGTGGAAGAAGGTCGCGGAGCAGCCGTCGCCGTTCTGAGGCGCGCGCGGCGCGTGGTTCCTTTGCCACCGGGCCGGTTGATATACTCCGTCGCGTCCTGAAGCAACGCCGGTCGCGGCCATCCACGCATGAAGATCTCCGCGGGACTCATCGGTTCGTTCCAGCCGGCCTCCGTGGCCGACTGGCGGCGCGCGCGCGAGACGCCGCCGCCGCGCGAGGGCGGCGCCGACGGCGAGGGCGGCAGCGGTTCCGCCGACGGCGGCTTCGCGGCGCGCGGCGAGTCGCTGCGCCGGCGCGCGGATGCCGTCGAGTTCAGCCGCGTGCAGCGCATCGACGAAGCGGACGCCTATTCGGGGCCGGGCCGCAGCGCCGTGTCGGCCTATCTCTCCGTCGCGATGAGCTCCGTGCCTGCCGCCGCCGGCGTCGAGCTGGCCGGCATCGACGTGATCGTCTGATACCCGTGAGCGAACCGCCGGCCTGCCACGGCGACCCTCGCGTCGTCCACGGGGCGTGAACGGCGCGCCCGCGCCGGCCCGTTCCAACGCACCGCACAGCCTGCCGGGGAGCAACGTGTCGCAAGCAGCCTTCATCGGTCTCGGGGTCATGGGCTATCACATGGCCGGGCATCTCGCGCGGGCCGGACACGCGGTCACGGTGTTCAACCGCTCGCGCGACAGGGCGGAGCAGTGGGCGGCGGAGTTCGGGGGCGCGGTCGCCGCCTCGCCGGCGGCGGCCGCCGCCGGCGCCGATGCGGTGTTCTGCTGTCTCGGTGACGACGACAGCGTGCGCGCGATGGTCCTTGGCCCGGGGGGCGCGCTGGCGGCGATGCGCAGCGGCGCCGTGCTGGTGGACCACACCACGGCATCGGCGGACCTCGCGCGCGAGCTCGCGGCGCTGGCGCGCGCGCGCGGCGCGGGCTTCGTCGACGCGCCCGTCTCGGGCGGGGAGGCCGGCGCGCGGCAGGGCGTGCTCACGGTGATGGCGGGAGGCGAGGCGGCGGATTTCGCGCGCGTCGAACCCCTGGTCCGCTGCTACGCGCGCGCGGCGCGCCTGCTCGGGCCGGCGGGCGCGGGCCAGCTCGGCAAGATGGTGAACCAGATCTGCATCGCGGGCCTGGTGGCGGCGCTCGCCGAGGGGCTGCACTTCGCGCGCCGCGCCGGACTCGACCCCGGGGCCGTGATCGACGTGATCTCGCAGGGGGCGGCGCAGTCGTGGCAGATGGAGCATCGCCACCGCACGATGCTCGCCGGCGACTACGATCACGGATTCGCGGTGGACTGGATGCGCAAGGACCTCGCCATCGTGCTGGCCGAGGCGCGGCGCAACGGCGCGATGCTGCCGGCGACGGCGCTGGTGGACCAGTTCTACGCGGAGGTTCAGGCGATGGGCGGCGGCAGGTGGGACACCTCGAGCCTGCTGGCCCGACTCGAACGCGCGACGGAGGACAAGACATGAACCAGGACGCGCAGGAAGCGTTCAACCACGAATTGCTGCGTTTCCTCGCTGCATCGCCCACGCCGTTCCACGCGGTGCGTGCGCTGGCGGCGATGCTGCGCGAGGGCGGCTTCCGCGAACTGCGCGAGCAGGACGCATGGCGTTGCGAGGCGGGAGGGCGGTACTTCGTGCGTCGCAACGGCTCCTCGCTGATCGCTTTCGTGAAGGGCCGCGCGGCGGCCGAGGACGCGGGCCTGCGCATGGCCGGGGCGCACACCGACAGCCCCTGCCTCAGGCTGAAGCCGCGCCCGGAGCTGCGTCGCAGCGGCTACCTGCAGCTCGGCGTCGAGGTCTATGGCGGCGCGCTGCTCAATCCCTGGTTCGATCGCGACCTCTCGATCGCCGGGCGTGTCAGCTACGCCACGGCAGGCGGCGTGGCGCATGCGCTGATCGATTTTCGCGAGCCCGTGGCGGTGATTCCCAGCCTCGCCATTCACCTCGATCGCGAGGCCAACTCCGGCCGCGCGGTGAACGCGCAGAATCACCTGCCCGCGCTGCTGGCTCTGGCCGACAGCGAGCCGCGCGATTTCGCGGCCATCGTGCTCGGGCGCCTGCGCGAGGAGCACCCGGACTGCGGCGCCGAGCGCGTGCTCGACTGCGAGCTGTCGCTCTACGACACGCAACCGCCACGGCTGGTGGGCCTGCACCGCGAGTTCATCGCCGGCGCGCGCCTCGACAACCTGCTCAGCTGCTTCGCCGGCGTGCGCGCGCTGATGGAGTCCGACGGGGAGTTCGACGCGATCATGGTCTGCAACGACCACGAG
>CAYXJM010000115.1:0-7663 GCA_964465455.1 uncultured Klebsiella sp. | reverse complement strand
CGGTCTACCGCGAGGCCTTCCGCAACCGCAAGCCCGAGGACCAGGTCGGCTACCGTCCGACCGAGCACCTCGCGGCGCTGTGCGCGGCCTGCGTGCTGGACGATCGCGACGAAGCGCGCCGCATCGGCCTGCGCGGCCAGCGCTTCTTCGCCGAGGCCATCGCGCACTGGTACCAGGGCGGGCCGAAGCCCACGGTCGACGAGGAGCTCAGCGCCGAGGAGCATGCCGCCGTGCTGGCAAAGGGCAAGGAGCAGGTGATCACCTACCTGTCGGAGGAGAAGATCACCGCGGGCGACGAGCACACCAGCAACTACACCGTGGCGCAGGACGCCTACGGCACCCCCGAGGACTGCATCCGCTACGTCACGCGACTGCAGGCGGCCGGCGCCGACGAGATCCTGTTCATGTTCCAGATGGGCGGTATCCCGCACGAGGCGATCATGGAGACGATCCGCAACATCGGCGAGAAGGTGATCCCGCACTTCCGCGCCCAGCGCAAGGCGTCCTGAGCGGCCGACCGCACGCAGCGGTGCGCCCCGGCCGGGGCGTCCACGCGTCGCCACGTCGCCGGCCTCCCGGCCGAGCGACGCAGCGGCGTGTCAGGATCTTCGCGCCGGGCAGGCCGGCGGCGTTTCGCCGGAGCGAGGATCGCCGGAACGGCTCCGCGGGCGCTTGGCCGGTTCGTGAGCGGTCGATTACAGTACCGGCCGCCATACACGACGAAGCGCAATCGCTCCGGGGGCGGGCATGTCGAATCTGGGCCATCTGTTCGCGCCGGGACGGATCGGGACGCTGCAGCTGAAGAACCGCCTGTTGCAGTCGGCGATGGGAACCAACCTTGCCAATGCCGACGGCACGATCAGCGACGCGATCGTCGCCTTCTACGCCGCCAGGGCGGCGGGTGGCGCGGCGCTGCTGACGATGGGCGCCGTGGGTGTCAGCTATCCGCGCGGGCAGGTGCAGACCGGCCAGGTGGGCATCTCGGACGACCGCTTCCTGCCGGGCCTCAGGCGCATCACCGACGCCGTTCACCGCAACGGCGGACGCATCTCCGCGCAGCTCCACCACGGAGGCCTGTCGGCCGTGTGCGACATGGCGGCGGGACGCACGATCGCGCTCCCGTCGATGCCGCAGGCGATGGCGGGCGGCGCCGGCATGAAGGATGCCCTGCTGCCGGAGGAGCTGGCGCTGTCTCCCTTCGGTCACGGCGGCGTGATGCCGGCGTTCAAGGAGATGGACCGGCAGGACATCGCGCAGCTGATCGAGGATTTCGCGGCGGCTGCCGCGCGCGCCGTCGCGGCGGGCTTCGACGCCGTCGAGGTGCATGCCGCGCACAGCTACATCCTGCACTCCTTCCTGTCGCCCGCCGAGAACCGGCGCAGCGACGAGTACGGCGGCACGGCGGAAAACCGGGCGAGGTTGATGAAGGAAGTGCTGGAGGCCATCCGCCGGCGCATCGGCCGCGACTTCCCGGTGCTCTGCAAGATCAACGCCGCCGAGTTCCACGTCGAGGGCGGGGTGCAAATGGACGACGTGCTGACGACCGCGCGCATCGCCGAGGCCGCGGGCGCCGATGCGATCACGGTGAGCGCGACGCACAACTACGGCATCACCCGCGCGCTTTTCAGCTCCTACCTGCCGCACGAGCCCGGCAAGCTGATTCCCTTCGCGGCGGCCGTGAAGGCGGCGGTTGCGATCCCGGTCGTCACGGTCGGGCGCATCGATCCGGACGTGGCCGACCGCGCCATTGCCGAGGGCAAGTTCGACTTCATGGCGATGGGTCGCAAGCAGATCGCTGACCCCGATTTCGCGCGCAATCTCGCCAGAGGCGGCGCGCAGGCCGTGCGTCCCTGCATCTACTGCTACAGCTGCCTCAGCCAGGCGATGCTGCACCAGCCGCTGCGCTGCGCCGTCAACGCCGACGTGGGCTACGAGCAGCACGATCTGCTGGCCCCCGCGCAGACGCCGCGCCGCGTGGTCGTGGTGGGCGGCGGCCCGGGCGGCATGGAAGCGGCGCGCCGCCTGAGCCTGCGCGGGCATCGCGTCGTGCTGCTGGAGGCAGGCGCGCAGCTGGGCGGCACCGCGCGCGTGGCCGCCATCGCCTACGCGCCCAACGGCGACTTCGTCGACTGGCTCAAGGCGCGGCTGGCCGAGTTGCCGGTCGAGGTGCGGCTGAACAGCCGGGCGACGCGCGAGAGCGTCGCGGCGCTCGGTCCCGATGCCGTCGTGGTCGCGACGGGCGCGATCCGGCGCGCGCCGGCGATCGAGGGCGGCGAGCTGCCGCACGTCCACGACGGCGCCTCGCTGCGCGCGCTGTTGCTGGGCGAGGAGGAGGGCGGGGCGTCCAGGGCATCTCTGGCCGAGCGTCTCGCGATGGGCGCGGCGCGGACCCTCGGCGTGACGAGCAGTCCCGGGCTGGTCCGCAAGGCCAGCCGGTTGTGGATGCCGATCGGCGAGCGCGTGGTGATCATCGGCGGCGAACTGGTGGGGCTCGAACTGGCCGAGTTCCTGCACGAGCGCGGACGACGGCTCACCGTGGTCGGCGAGGAGCAGCAGTTCGGGCGCGGCCTGTCGCCGGCGCGGCGCTCGGTGCTGCTGGACGAGTTCGCGGTGGCCGGCATCGCGCTGCACGCGGGCGCCAGCGCGATCCGCATCGACGAACAGCGGGTCCGTTTCACAGGCAGGGACGGCGCCCCCCGCGAGGCGGCTGCCGACACGGTGATCATCGCCATGGGCGCGGAACCGGACACTGCCCTGCACGAGGCGCTGGTCGCGGACGGGTTCGAGTCGCACCTGGTCGGCGACTGTGGCGGCGTCGGCTACATCATGGGCGCCATTCGCAACGCCGCGGATGTCGCGGCACGCATCTGATCGCGGAGGAACAGGACATGACTCAGGGGGAATTGCCGGCCGGGCTGGCGATCGTGACGGGGGCCGCCGGGGGCATGGGCTCGGCAACGGCGCGGCAGCTGGCGCAAGGGGGGTGGCGGCAGCTCCTCCTGTGCGATCTCGACGCCGCGCGCCTCGAGGCGGTCGCCGCCCCGCTCGGCCAGCTCGGCGCGACGGTGGAGATCCTGGCCGGCGATGTCGCCGATCCGGCCTTTCCCGGCCGGCTGCTCGCCGTGCTGGGCGAAAGGGCCGTCGCGGCGCTGGTCCACACCGCGGGGATCTCGCCGGTGATGGGTTCGCCCGAGCGCATCCTCGCGGTCAACCTCGACGCCACCGTGCGGCTGGTCGACGCCGTGCGGGAGCGCATGGCGCCGGGCTCGGCCGCCGTGCTGTTCGCCTCCAACTCGAGCTACTTTCCGATGCCGCCGGAAGCCGCTGCCGCCTTCACGCGGCCGCTGCCGCCGGAAGGCACGGCCGCGCTCGCCGCTTTCGCCCCGGTTCCGGAGGCGGCCTACCCGCTGTCGAAGCTCGGCGTGCGCGCGCTGGTGAAGCGCGAGGCACGCGCCTTCGGCGCACGCGGGGCCCGCCTCGTGTCGCTGTCGCCCGGCGCCATCGACACGCCGATGTCGCAGGGCGAAGTGTTCAAGAGCGACGTGGCGCGGCGCATGATCGAGGAGGCCGCCATCCCGCGGATGGGGCGGCCGGAAGAGCTGGCCGCGGTCGCGGTGTTCCTGTGCTCGCCCGCGGCCAGCTTCGTGACCGGCTGCGACGTGCTCGTCGACGGCGGCCAGATGGCGGCGCTGGGGTTCTGAGATCCGACAAGCGAGAGGAGTGGACGTGAAGCTCGCATTTGCAATGCCGCACATGCTGCGGGTCAAGGCGATGATGCAGCCGTGGGAAGCGGCCGTGACCGGCGCCGACCAGACGCGCCTGGCGAAGTGGGCCGAAAAGCTCGGCTACGGGATGATCGCCGTGCCCGAGCACCACATCGTGCCGCGTGCCCATCTCGATCTCTCCGGGCCGCATCACTTCAACGCGTTCACGGCCATGGCGTACTGGGCCGGGGCGACCGAGCGCATCCGCGTCAACAGCTGCATCGCGATCCTGCCGTTGCAGCATCCCATCGTCACGGCCAAGGCGCTCGCGACGATGGACTGGCTGTCCAGCGGGCGCGTCACCGTCACGTTCGCGGTCGGCTGGCTGCAGGGCGAGTTCGAGGCGCTCGGCGTCGACTACCACCGGCGCGGCGCGATGGCCGAGGAGTACATCCAGGCGATCATCGAGCTGTGGACGAAGGAGAGCCCCGAGTTCGAGGGCGAGTACGTGTCCTTCCGCGATGTCGCCTTCGAGCCCAAGTGCGTGCAGAAGCCCCACGTACCGGTGTGGTTCGGCGGGGATGCGGACGCCGTGCTCGGGCGCGTGGCGCGCTACGCCTGCGGCTGGTGGCCCTTCCTCACCCGGCCCGAGCAGATCCCGGCGAAGCTCGACTTCATCAGGTCGCGGCCGGACTACAACGGCCGGCTGAGCGACGTGTTCTACGGCCTGGGCACGGCGCGGGTCGGTGAGGGCCACGTGCCGCAGGAGGATCCCCGCGCGCGACCCGGCATGACGAAGCAGGAGATCGTCGACCGCCTGTGCTGGCTCGGGGATCTCGGCGTCACGTGGAGCGCGGTGCCGATCCCGCCGGTGAGGAGCATCGAGGAGTACTGCGACTACACCCAGTGGGTCGCCGAGGAGATCATGCCGGCCGTGAAATGAGGGCGGCCAGGCCGCCGCGCACGCGTCCGGCCCGATATTGACCTATTGTCGGACAATATGGCACATTGAGGCCAATCGGGGCGGCGCGACGCCGGGGTGCCGTGCGAGTGCCGCTCCGCCCGTTCCATCCTTCGAGACCGGAGTGCCTTCCCATGACCATCGCATCCACCCGGAGCCTTCCCGCCGAGCGTGACGAATCGGCGAAGCCGCTGCGCTTCGTGACCGCCGCCTCGCTGTTCGACGGCCACGACGCGGCGATCAACGTGATGCGCCGCCTGATCCAGGCGCAGGGCGCCGAGGTGATCCACCTCGGGCACAACCGCGGCGTGCGCGAGATCGTGCGCGCGGCGCTGCAGGAAGACGCCGACGGCATCGCGATCAGCTCCTACCAGGGCGGGCACGTGGAGTTCTTCCGCTACATGGTCGACATGCTGCGCGAGAACAACGCCGCGCACATCCGCGTGTTCGGGGGCGGCGGCGGCACGATCACGCCCGAGGAGATCGACGAACTGCAGGCCTACGGCGTCGAGCGCATCTACCACCCGCGCGACGGCATGCAGCTCGGCCTGGTCGGCATGATCGAGGACCTGGTGCAGCGCACCGCGGCCGTGCGCAAGCCGCCGGTACGTCCCGACCGCATCGGCATCGACGACGAGATCGCGGTGGCGCAGATGGTCTCGGCGATCGAGGAAGGGCTCTTCGGCGAGGCGGAGCTCGCGCGCCTGCGCAAGGAGTGGCAGCTGCGCGCCGCCCAGGTGCCGGTGGTCGGCATCACGGGCACCGGCGGCGCCGGCAAGAGCAGCTTCACCGACGAACTGCTGGCACGACTGCTGCGCCAGTTCCCGGAGCGGCGCATCGCGGTGCTCGCGGTGGATCCCACGCGCCGGCGCACCGGCGGCGCGCTGCTCGGCGACCGCATCCGCATGAACAGCCTCGATTCGGCGCGCATCTACATGCGCTCGATGGCCACGCGCCGCCAGCACCTCGCCACCAGCGAGATGCTGGGCGACGTGAGCCTGTTCCTGAAGTCGCTCGGCTTCGACATGGTGATCATCGAGACCGCCGGCATCGGCCAGAGCGATTCCGAGATCGTCGACCTGGTCGATTTCTCGATCTACGTGATGACCAGCGAGTACGGCGCGGCGAGCCAGCTCGAGAAGATCGACATGATCGACTTCGCCGACATGATCGTGCTGAACAAGTTCGACAAGCGCGGCGCCGAGGACGCGCTGCGCGACGTGCGCAAGCAGTGGCGGCGCAACCACAACCAGTTCGCGCTCTCCGACGAGGAACTGCCCGTCTATCCGACGATCGCCAGCCAGTTCAACGACCCCGGCGTGAACTGGGTGTTTCACAACCTGTGCGCGCGCATGACCGCCAAGCTCAAGCTCGACGCCGCGCGCTGGGCGCCGGCGATCGACGTCACGCTGCGCGAGCCGAAGTCGGTGGCGCTAATCCCCGGCAACCGCGTGCGCTACCTCGCGGAGATCGCCGAGCAGGGCAGGGGCGTGAACGCCGCCGCGCTGCACCAGGCCGAGCTCGCCGACCGCGCACAGCACCTGCACGAGGCGTTGCGCGAGCTCGCCGACCCGCTGCTGCCGCCGGCGCTGGTCGGCTACGCACCCGAGGCACTCACCGCCGCGCACGCCGACAACAGCCTGCGCGTGCTGCGCCAGCGCTACCAGGCGACGCTCGACGAACTCGCCGCCGACTCGCTTGCGCTGCTCCGCGAGTGGCCGGCGCGTCTCGAAGGGATTCGCACGCCGCAGTACAGCTACACGGTGCGCGGCAAGGAAATCCGCGGCGACAACTACAAGGAGAGCCTGAGCCGGCTGCAGATCCCGAAGATCGGCGCTCCGCGCTATTCGAGCTGGGGCGAACTGCTGGTGTTCCTGCTGAAGGAGAACCTGCCCGGTTACTACCCGTACACGGCGGGCGTGTTCCCGTACCGCCGCGAGGGCGAGGACCCGACGCGCATGTTCGCCGGCGAGGGCACGCCCGAGCGCACCAACCGCCGCTTCCACTTCGTCGCGCGCGGGCAGCCCGCGAACCGGCTGTCGACGGCCTTCGACTCGGTCACGCTGTACGGCGAGGACCCGGCGGTGCGCCCCGACATCTACGGCAAGATCGGCAACTCGGGCGTCTCGATCGCCACCGTCGACGACATCAAGAAGCTCTACTCGGGCTTCGATCTCTGCGACCCGCGCACCTCGGTGTCGATGACGATCAACGGCCCGGCGCCGATGATCCTCGCCTTCTTCATGAACGCCGCGATCGACCAGCAGGTCGAGAAGCACCTGAAGGCCACGGGCCAGTGGGAAGCGGCGCAGCAGAAGATCGACGCGTACTTCGCCGGTCGCGAGCGCCCACGCTACGAAGGCGCGCTGCCCGAGGGCAACGACGGCCTGGGCCTGGGGCTGCTCGGCATCTCCGGCGACAAGGTGGTGGACGCCGAGACCTACGCGAAGATCCGCGCGCAGACGCTGGCCACCGTGCGCGGCACCGTGCAGGCCGACATCCTGAAGGAAGACCAGGCGCAGAACACCTGCATCTTCTCGACCGGCTTCGCGATGAAGATGATGGGCGACGTGCAGGAGTTCTTCATCGCCAACGACGTCAGGAACTACTACTCGGTCTCGATCAGCGGCTACCACATCGCCGAGGCCGGCGCGAACCCGATCTCGCAGCTCGCGTTCACGCTGTCGAACGGCTTCACGATCGTCGAGTACTACCTCGCGCGCGGCATGAAGGTCGACGACTTCGCGCCGAACCTGTCGTTCTTCTTCTCGAACGGCATGGACCCGGAGTACACCGTGATCGGGCGCGTGGCGCGGCGCATCTGGGCGCGCGCGATGAAGGAGCGCTACGGGGCGAGCCCGCGCAGCCAGATGCTGAAGTACCACATCCAGACCAGCGGGCGCAGCCTGCACGCGCAGGAGATGAGCTTCAACGACATCCGCACCACGCTGCAGGCGCTCTACGCGCTGTTCGACAACTGCAACAGCCTGCACACGAA
>CAYXJM010000114.1:0-7682 GCA_964465455.1 uncultured Klebsiella sp. | reverse complement strand
GTGACCTGCTGCGGCGAGATCGCGATGTCGATGTCCACGCCCTGCACCAGGTCCACGTAGGCGGGGTTGCCGATCAGCGTGATCACCTTGTTCGCACCGAGGCGCTTCGCCAGCAGCGAGGACATGATGTTGATCTCGTCGTCGTTCGTCAGCGCGCAGAAGACGTCGGTGTCCTCGACGTTCTCGGCGATCAGCAGCTCGCGGTCCGAGGCGCTGCCGCGCAGCGCGATGCCGTGCTGCAGCCGCTCGCTCAGCAGCTTGCAGCGCTCCGGGTGCATCTCGATCACCTTCACCGCGTAGCGCGACTCGATGGTCTCGGCCAGCCGCATGCCGATGTTGCCGCCGCCGGCGATCATCACGCGCTTGTAGGGCTTGTCGATGCGCCGCAGCCCCGACATCACCTGGCGGATGTGTCCGCGCGCGGCGATGAAGAACACGTCGTCGTCGGCCTCTATCACCGTGTTGCCCTCGGGCAGGATCGGCCGGTTGCGGCGGAAGATCGCCGCGACGCGCGTGTCGACGTCCGGCAGCCGCTTGCGGATCTGCGCGAGCTGCTGTCCCACCATCGGCCCGCCGTGGTAGGCCTTCATGCCGACGAGCTGCACCTTGCCGTCGGCGAAATCCAGCACCTGCACCGCGCCCGGGTGCTCGATCAGGCGCTCGATCGCGTTGGTCACCAGGTTCTCGGGGCTGATGATCACGTCGATCGGAAACGCCTCCTTGCTGAACAGCGAGGCGTGCTGGGTGTAGGAGTGGCTGCGGATGCGCGCGATGCGCTGCGGCGTGCGGAACATCGACTGTGCGACCTGGCAGGCGACCATGTTGATCTCGTCGCTGTCGGTCACCGCGATCAGCATCTCGGCGTCCTCGGCGCCGGCGCGCGCCAGCACGCCGGGGTGCGAGCCGTGCCCGGCCACCGTGCCGATGTCGAGCCTGTCCTGCAACTCGCGCAGCCGGTTGCTGTCCTTGTCGATCAGCGTGATGTCGTTGCGCTCGCTCGCGAGGTGCTCGGCGAGCGTCCCGCCCACCTGGCCCGCGCCGACGATGATGATCTTCATGCAGGCTGCCGCCGTTCAGGAGGTGGGGAGGGCGCACCGCGCTTGCGCAGGCGCGCGTAGAAGAAACCGTCGTGGTCGCTCACCGTGGGCAGGAGCTGGCGCCCGTGGCTGCGCGCGAGGCCGCAGCCGGGATCGAGCGGCTCTTCCTGCGCGTCCGGCGTCGCGGCGAGGAATGCCGCGATCGTGGCCTCGTTCTCCTCGGGCAGCACGGAGCAGGTGCTGTAGAGCAGCGCGCCGCCGGGCTTCAGGCACGGCCACAGGCCGCGCAGTATGGCGAGCTGCAGCGCGGCGGCCTCGGTGACCTGCGCCGCGCTGCGCAGGATGCGGATGTCGGGGTGGCGGCGGATCACGCCTGTCCCGGAGCAGGGCGCATCCACCAGGATCCGGTCGAAGGGCCGGCCGTCCCACCACGTGCCCGCGTCGGCGGCGTCGCCGCAGACCAGCGTGGCGTGGAGCTGCAGGCGTTCCAGGTTCTGCCGCACGCGCTCGAGCCGCGCGGCGCTCGCGTCGAGCGCGAGCAGCGTCACGCCCGGATGGCGCTCCAGCAGGTGGCAGGCCTTGCCGCCCGGTGCCGCGCAGGCGTCGAGGATCCGCTCCCCGTCCGCGCCTCCGAGCAGTCCGGCGGCGAGCTGCGCGCCTTCGTCCTGCACGCTGACCAGGCCCTCGCCGAAGCCGGGCAGCTGCGTCACGTCGAGCGCTTCGGCCAGCACCACGCCGTCGGCGGCGAACGCGCAGGGGCGCGCCGCGATGCCGGCCGCGCGCGCGCCGGCGAGCCAGGCCTCGCGGTCGGTGCGCGCGACGTTCACGCGCAGCGTCATCGGCGGCGCGGCGTTGTTGGCCGCGAGGATGTCGGGCAGCTGCTCCGGCCAGGCGCGCTCGAGCGCGCGCAGCAGCCACGCCGGATGGGCCGCGCGCTGCGCCGGGCTCAGCGCGGCATCGAGACCGTCGGCGCGCGCCTGGTAGGCGCGCAGCACCGCGTTCACCAGGCCGCGCGCCCAGGGCTTGCCGAGCTGCCTGCTCGCGGCGACCGTCTCGTTGATCGCCGCGTGGTCGGGCACGCGCATGTGGCGCAGCTGGTACAGCCCGACCAGCAGCAGCGCGCGCACGTCGGCGTCGCGCGACTTCAGCGGGCGCTCCATCAGTTGCGCGAGCAGCGCGTCGAGCTCGAAGTAGCGCCGGCACACGCCGAAGGCGATTTCGCGCAGCAGCGCACGGTCGCGGCCCGCGAGCTGGCCGCCCGCGCGCTCGAGCGCCTCGTCGAGCGTGACTCCGTTGCCGATGACGGCGGCGATGGCGCGCGCGGCCCGGGTGCGGGGCATGGTCAGGGCGCCGCGGCCGCGCCGAGCCGCGCGCCGGGGCGGAACAGCTCGGCGCGCCCGTTCAGCAGCGCCTGCGCGTCCATCACCTTGCCGCCGGCGAGCTGCAGCCGCGTGAGCAGCGCGGCTCCGCTGCCGCAGGCCACGAGTATGCCGTGGCGGTCGCTGCGCAGGATGGTCCCGGGCGCGGCGGCAGCGGCGCCGTCGACGGCCTCGGCAAGCCACACCCGCAGCGGCTGCCCGTCGACGGTGGTCTGGCACACGTTGGCCGGATTGAAGGCGCGCACGCGCCGCGCGATCGCGGCGGCGTCGAGTCGCCAGTCGATGTCCGCTTCCTCGCGGCGCAGCTTGCCCGCGTAGCTGGCCTGCGCACCCTCCTGCGCCACGCCTTCCAGCCGGCCGTCGCGCAGCAGCGCGAGCGCCTCCAGCATGGCGCGGGCGCCGAGCTCGCCCAGCCTCTCGCGCAGCGTGGCGCCGGTGTCGGTCGCGGTGATCGGACACTCGCGCACCAGCAGCATCGCACCGGTGTCCAGCCCCGCGTCCATCTGCATGATCGTGACGCCCGTGCTCGTGTCGCCGGCCTCGATCGCGCGCTCGATCGGCGCCGCGCCGCGCCAGCGCGGCAGCACCGAGGCGTGCACGTTGATGCAGCCGTGGGGCGGTATCGCGAGCACCGCCGGCGGCAGGATGAGCCCGTAGGCCGCAACGACCATCAGGTCGGGGGCGAGCGCGGCGAGCGCCTGCTGCGCGGCGGCATCCTTCAGCGACGAGGGCTGGAACACCGGGATGCCGCGCGCGAGCGCGCATTCCTTCACCGGCGAGGGCTGCAGGCGCCGGCCGCGGCCGGCCGGGCGATCCGGCTGGGTGTATGCCGCGACGACCGTGCAGCCCGGCGCATCCAGCAGCGCGCGCAGGATGCCTTCGGCGAACTCGGGCGTACCGGCGAAGACGATGCGCAGGGGACTGGCCGACACGGGCGCGCCTGCGGACGATCAGGCCGGCTGGCGATGCAGCTTTTCGAGCTTGCTGCGGATGCGCTGGCGCTTGAGGTTCGAGAGGTAGTCGACGAAGAGCTTGCCGTTCAGGTGATCGAGCTCGTGCTGGATGCACACCGCGAGCAGCCCGTCGGGCTGGAGCTCGAAGGGGTTGCCGTCGCGGTCCAGCGCGCTCACGACGATGTTCTCCGGTCGCAGCACCGGCTCGTGGAAGCCCGGCACCGAGAGACAGCCTTCGGTGAATTCGCGCGTGCCGCCCTCGAGCACGCGGACCTCGGGGTTGATGAACACCAGCGGCTGCGACTGGTCCTCGGAGATGTCCATCACGACCACGCGCCGGTGCACGTTGACCTGCGTCGCGGCGAGCCCGATGCCCGGCGCGGCATACATGGTCTCGAACATGTCGTCGATCAGCTGCCGCACCGATGCATCGACCTTCTCGACGGGCCTGGCGATGGTGCGCAGCCGCGCATCGGGGAATTCGAGGATGTCCAGGATGGCCATGACTGTGAACCGGTTCCCGTGTCGCGCGCGGCATCGACGCGTTTCTGCCGCGATGCCCCGCATGCCATTGTGATTGATCCTATAGTCTACCCGAATGCCCCCGCGACGAGCGCCGGGGCCGCCCCCCGGGCTATACGCAATTTGTCGGGCTTTGACTACACTTTGGCCAGGCCGCATCCCATGGGAGGGGCAGGCCATGTTCGCAAGGACAATTAAATGAAGAAGCTTTTGCTTGGATTGGTGGCCGGCAGTCTCCTGGCGACCCAGCTGCTGGCAGCGGATGCCGGCCTGCTGCGCACCGATCACCCGGACGAGTACGTCGTGCAGCGCGGCGACACGTTGTGGGACATCTCGGGGCGCTTCCTGAACGAGCCGTGGAAGTGGCCCGAGATCTGGCAGGCCAATCCGCAGATCGCCAACCCGCACCTCATCTACCCCGGCGATCGCCTGACCCTCGTCTATATCGACGGACAACCGCGCATCGTGCTGAATCGCGCCAGCGGCGGCGTGGTCAAGCTGAGCCCGGAGATCCGTTCCTCGGCGCGCGACGACGCGATCCCCGCGATTCCGCTCGAGGACATCAACGCCTTCCTGACCCGCAGCCGCATCGTCGGCAGCGGCGAGCTCGAGGCGGCGCCCTACGTCATCGCGGGCGCGAACGGTCACGTGGTCACCGGCGCAGGGGACCAGTTGCACGCGCGCGGCAGCTTCCCCGCGGGAGAGAGGAACTTCGGCGTGTTCCGCTCCGGGCAGATATTCGTCGATCCCGCGACCGGCGAGATCCTCGGCAAGGAGGCGATCGAGATCGGCGGCGGTCGCCTGATCGCGCAGGAAGACGGGCTCGGCACCCTGTCGGTGGAGCGCAGCAACGAGGAGATCCGCATCGAGGATCGGCTGCTGCCGGTGGTGGAGCAGAAGATCACGGCCACGTTCTATCCCAGCGCGCCGGAAGGCGCGGTCGACGGCGTGATCCTCGCCATCGAGGGCGGGGTCAGCAACGTCGGCAGGCTCGACGTCGTGGCGCTGAACCGCGGTGCGCGCGAAGGCCTGAAGGAGGGCAACGTGCTCGCGATCAAGAAGGCCGGCGAAGTCGTGCGTGACCCGGTCACCAAGGATCTGGTCCGGCTGCCCGCGGCGCCGGCGGGCGTGCTGATGGTGTTCCGCGTGTTCGAGAAGATGAGCTACGGGCTGGTGCTGAACGCGCAGCAGCCGATCAAGGTGATGGACACGGTCACGAACCCGTGACCGGGGGCGCGGCGTCGCCGCGCCCGTCTGCCATGCCGGCAGGATGCCGGCACCGTTTCGACAGGGAGGTCGAGTCATGGACGAACACGAGATTCGTTGCTGCCTTTCGTTGCTGGACCTGCCGGGCGCGGGTGCCGGCACGGTCCTGCGCCTGATCGACGCCGCCGGTTCCGCGGCCGCCGCGCTGGCCCTGCCGGCCGCGCGGCTGCAGGCGCTTGGGCTGCGCGCCGATACGTTGTCCGCCCTGCGTGGACTCGACGGGCGCCCCGACCCGCGCAGCGCCGCGCCCTGCGCGTGGCTGCTCGACCACGACGTCCACGTGCTGAGCACGGCGAGCACCGACTATCCGCCGCTGCTGCGGCGCATTGCCTGCCCGCCGCCGGTGCTGTTCGTGCAGGGCGCGGTCGCGGTGCTGGCGAGCCCGCAAGTGGCGGTGGTCGGCAGCCGCAGCTCGACCGCGAGCGGGCGCGAGCTAGCGGCCGAGCTCGCGGCAGGCCTGGCGAAGTACGCGCTTACTGTCACCAGCGGGCTCGCCCTCGGGATCGACTCGGCGGCTCACCTCGGTGCGCTCGAGGCGGGCGGGGCGAGCATCGCGGTGATGGGGACCGGGCCGGACCAGGTCTACCCTGCGCGCCACCGCCGCCTCGCCGCCAGCCTGCTGGAACGTGGCGGGGCCCTGGTCACCGAGTTCGTGCCCGGCACCAGGCCGGAGCCCGCGAACTTCCCGCGCCGCAACCGCATCATCAGCGGCCTCAGCCTCGGCGTGCTCGTGGTCGAGGCGGCGTTGCCGAGCGGTTCGCTGCTCACGGCGCAATGCGCGCTGGAACAGGACCGTGAGGTCATGGCGGTGCCCGGCCCGGTGCGCAGCCCGCTCAGCCGCGGCTGTCACGAACTGCTGCGCAACGGGGCGGCGCTGATCGAGACCGCCGAGGACGTGCTGCGCGCACTCGGCGACCGCTTCCGGCCGTCGCATCCGGTGGACGCGGCGGGCCCGCGTCGCGCCGGGGCCGCCGGCGTCGCGCTCGCCGCCCTCGGCGCCGACGAGCGCCGCGTGCTGGAGGCCACCGGTTTCGAGGACACGGCCGCGGAAACGATCGTGCTGCGCAGCGGGCTCGGCGCGGCGGCCACCGGCGCCGCGCTGGTGCAGCTGGAGTTGAAGGGCCTGATCGTGAGCGGCGTCCGCGGCTACGCGCGCTCGCCCTGAGCGGCGCTTGCGCGGGCCGGGCTATTCCGCTACTTTCGCCGCCTTTTCACGCGAGGCACCGCACATGGCCAAACCGTTCGTCGCCGTGCTCATGGGCTCCGATTCCGACCTCCCGGTCATGGAAGGGGCCATCAAGACGCTGAAGGCTCTCGGCATCGCCGTCGAGGCGAAAGTGACTTCGGCCCATCGCACGCCCGAGGCCACGCATGCCTACGTCAAGGACGCCGAGCAGCGCGGTTGCGGCGTGTTCATCGCCGCGGCCGGCATGGCGGCGCACCTGGCCGGCGCGGTGGCGGCGAACACCACGCGCCCGGTGATCGGTGTGCCCATCGACGTCACGCTGCAGGGTCTCGACGCGCTGCTGTCCACGGTGCAGATGCCCGCCGGCATCCCGGTGGCGGCGGTGGCCATCGGCAAGGCCGGCGCGCGCAACGCGGCCTACCTCGCGGCGCAGATGCTGGCGCTGTCTGACAGGAAGCTCGCGACGCGGCTGGTGGCCGACCGTGCGGCCAACGCCGAAGGCGTGGCCGAGAAGGACCGCGCGCTGCAGGAGCGGTTGAAGAGCCTGTGAGCCCGCTCAATCGCCAGCACCTCGAACGCGCGGTGCGCGTGCTGCGGGCGGGCGGTGTCATCGCCTATCCCGCGGAAGGGGTGTGGGGGTTGGGCTGCGATCCCTTCCATGCCGCGGCCGTCGCCCGCATCCTGCGCCTCAAGGGACGCAGCCAGGGCAAGGGCCTGATCCTCGTCGCGGGCGACGTGGAGCAGGTGCGGCCGCTGCTCGATCGCGTGCCTCCCGCGAGGCGAGCCGAGTTGCTCGCGTGCTGGCCAGGCCCGGTCACGTGGATCGTGCCGGCGGGTGAGGAACTGCCGCGCTGGATCACCGGCAAGCACGACAGTGTGGCCATCAGGGTGAGCGATCACTTCCAGCTCGCGTTCCTTTGCCGGCTGTTTGGTGGTCCCATCGTATCCACTTCGGCCAACCTGCAGGGACGGCCGGCCGCGCGCAGCGCACTGGCGGTGCGACGGTATTTCCGCGGCGGCATCGATTACCTGTTGCCCGGCGAACTGGGCGGGCGCCGCGGTGCGACGCCCATCCGCGACGCGCTGAGCGGGCGTATAGTGAGGCCCGGCTGATCGGGGGAATGGCTGCGCACATGAATACAGTCGCAACGGACGCGGTCGAGCGCTACCTCCTCGACCTGCAGGACCGCATCTGTGCCCGCCTCGCGGCGCTCGACGGCGCGACCGGCTTTCGCGAGGACGCCTGGCAGCGCCCGGCCGGTGGCGGCGGGCGTACCCGCGTGCTCGCCGAAGGCCGCGTGTTCGAAAAGGCGGGGGTGAATTTCTCGAAGGTCAGCGG
>CAYXJM010000113.1:0-7704 GCA_964465455.1 uncultured Klebsiella sp. | reverse complement strand
TGGGCGGCGGGCGCGAGCAGACCTGGATCACGCGCTCGCTCGGTGGCCCGCTGGTCGCGGCGGCGCTGGCGCGCCTCGGGCCCGAGCCGCTCGGCGTGCGCCAGCTGGCGCACTTCGCGGCGCGACGGCAGATCCGGACCACGGGCTTGCGGCGGCGGCTGATGGTCGACCTGCTGTGGAACCGCATCGGCCGTCTCGCGGTGTCCTTCGAGGGCTACCTGCCGGCCAGCGCGCTCGGGCTCGGCACGGCGCCGGAATCGAAGCGCTGCTTCCACGACGGCGTCAACTGGTCCACGCGCGAGCAGTGGATCGATTCCGAGGACGGCTTCGACTACGGCGCGACGCTCGCGCGCGGTCGCTGGCTGCGCAGCCTCTATTTCGCCTCGGCCACCGACCGCGCCTTCGGCAGCCCCGACGACGTGCGCGACTTCATGCACGAGCTGGGGCACCACGACGGACGCATGCTGGTGCTGGGACGCGCGGAGGGCAACCTGCGCGACTACTCGCACACCGGGATGCTCACGCACCCCGAGGCCGAGCAGGATCACTTCCCGCAGCTGCTCGACTGGTTGCGCGAGTAGGTCCGGCTGCAGCCGGACGATGTGCGCGGGTAGGTCCGGCTTCAGCCGGACAATGTTCGGCTGAAGCCGAACCCACGAGCCAGGCCTGCGGGGCAAGGCCAACCCGCACGGCAACTCCGATTCTGGACCTCCCCCCATCCTTGAGGGTTTAATGCCCGCGGCGCTTGCGCGCCCGATACGATCCCACAGCACGTCGAGGAGAGAATCCGATGAAATCCAGCAGCTTCAAGCCGCTCGCTGCGGCCCTTGGCGCCTCGGTCCTGGCCACGGCGCTGGCGCCGGCCGCCTCGGCCGCCGGCAACCCCTTCGCGCTCAACGAGCTGAAGGCGGGCTACCAGCTGGCGCAGGCCGAAACGACGGAAGGCAGCGAAGCGCAGCCCGCCGAGGGCAAGCCCGCCGAGGGCAAGTGCGGCGAAGGCAAGTGCGGCGCCGGCATGATGGACGGGGACCAGGGCGGCGAAAAGAGCGGCGCCGAGGGCAAGTGCGGCGGCGCCGCCAAGGGCGCCGAGGGCAAGTGCTGCGGCGAGGGCAAGTGCGGCGCGGCTGCCAGCTGAGCCGCCCGGCCCGCGCGATGCATCCGCCGCAGTTCGCCGGCGCCGGGCTCGGCCTGCGCCGATCCCTGCTGGCGCCGCTCGCGGCGCTCGAGGCGGGGCAGGTCGATTTCCTCGAGGTCGCGCCGGAGAACTGGATCGGTGTCGGCGGGCGCCTGGGGCGCGCGTTCCGCGCGCTCGCGGAACGCCAGCCGGTGTTGCTGCACGGGCTGTCGCTCGACATCGGCGGGCTGGCGCCCCTCGACGCGGGACTCATCGCGCGCGTGCGCGCCTTCAAGCGCGAGCACCGCTGCCCGCTGTACTCCGAGCACCTCAGCTACTGCGCCGCCGGCGGGCATCTCTACGACCTGCTGCCGATCCCCTTCACCGAGGAGGCCGTGCGCCACGTGGTGGCACGCGTGCGCCAGGTGCAGGACATGCTCGGCGAGCGCATCGCGCTGGAGAACGCGTCGTACTACGCCGCGCCGGCGCAGCAGATGGACGAGGCGGCGTTCATCCGCGCGGTGCTCGAGGAGGCCGACTGCGACCTGCTGCTCGATGTGAACAACATCTACGTGAACAGCATCAACCACCGCTACGACGCGCGCGCGTTCCTGGCCGCGCTGCCGGGCGAGCGCGCCGTCTGTATCCACGTGGCCGGGCACTACGTCGAGGCCGAGGACCTGCGCGTCGACTCGCACGGCGCCGCGGTGATCGATCCCGTCTGGGAGTTGCTCGCCGAAGCCTACCGGCTCTTCGGCGTGCTCCCCACGCTGGTCGAGCGCGACTTCAACATCCCGCCGCTGCCGGACCTGCTGGGTGAAGTCGCGCGCGTGCGCGAGATCCAGCAGCAGGCCCTCGCGGCGGCCGACGCGCGTGTCCCGCGCGCGGCCGGGGCGCGCGCATGAGCGCCGCGTACCAGCAGGTGCAGCGCGACTTCGCGGCGTACGTGCGTGACCCGGCCGGTTGCCCGCCGCCCGCGGGCATCGAGCCGCGGCGCATGCAGGTCTACGCCGAGCTGGTCTACAACGCCTTCGAGGGTTTCGTGGCCGGCGGCTTCCCGGTGCTGAAGCGCCTGCTCGAGCCCGGACGCTGGCAGGCGCTGGTGCGCGACTTCGTCGCCACGCACGAGTGCCGCACGCCGTATTTCCCCGGGATCGGCGAGGAGTTCCTCGCGTTCCTGCAGGGGGGCGCGCCCGAGCGGCACGCGCTGCCCCCCTTCGCGCTGGAGCTCGCGCACTACGAGTGGGTGGAGCTCGCGCTCGACCTGTCCGAACAGGAGGTCGACGCGCCGGACATCGACCCGGCCGGCGCGCTCGCGACGGGGATCCCGGTGCCGAGCGCGCTGGCCTGGCCGCTGTCCTATGCCTGGCCGGTGCACCGCATCTGCCGCGAGTTCCAGCCCCGGACGCCGGGCGCGGAGCCCTGCTGCCTGATCGTCTACCGCAACCGCGCGGACCGGGTGAAGTTCCTCGAGACCAATCCCGCGACGCTGCGCCTGCTGGCGCTCGCGGGGGAGGGGCGGCTCAGCGGGCGCGAGCTCGCCGTGACGCTCGCGAGCGAGCTGGGCCATCCCGGCGCCGCCGCCATCGAGGCGGCAGCGCTCGAGACGCTGGAGCGCCTGCGCGCGCTGGACATCGTGGCCGGCGTGCGCGCAGCGGCCTGCGGAGCCTGAGGCGACGTCACGCCAACTGGCCGCCCGCGGTGCGTGTGCTAAGCTAGCCGCCTGTTTTGGCACGGTTTACCCCCATGAAGCGCTACTCGCGCACCGTCGTCGCGCTGCTGCTGGCCACCCTGGCGCTGGGCAGCGCCGGCGCGTGCGCGCGCGACGAGGCCGACCCGTGGGAGGGCTTCAACCGGCGCGTGTTCGCGTTCAACGAGTTCCTCGACCGGCATGTCCTGAAACCGGCGGCGAAGGGCTACCAGAAGGTCACGCCGCAGTTCGTCGACGACGCGGTCAGCAACGTGTTCGCCAACCTCGGCGAGGTGCCGAGCTTCGTGAACCACGTGCTGCAGTGGCGCCTGCCGGATGCGGGGCTCGACGGCGGGCGCTTCGTGGTCAACACCACGATCGGGCTGGTCGGGCTGTTCGACGTCGCGAGCAAGATGGGCATCGAGCAGAAGAGCACGGACCTCGGGATCACGCTGGGCCGCTGGGGCCTGGGCTCCGGGCCGTACCTGGTGTTGCCGCTGCTCGGCCCGAGCTCGGTGCGCGACGGCGTGGGCCGTGGCGGCGACTATTTCCTGGATCCGCTGAACCAGCTCGGCGACGACACCCTGCGCTGGTCGCTGCGCGGCGTGGACACGGTGGACGTGCGCGCCGACCTGCTGAGCGTCGAAAAACTGATCACGGGCGACCGCTACGTGTTCATGCGCAACCTCTACCTCAAGCGGCGCAACTTCCAGCTCGAGGGCGGCGAGCCGGCGCCGGCGGACTTCGAGGACGAGTTCGACGACGAGCTCGACGACGAATTCGACGAATGACGGCGCCGGTTCGCGGCCGGATTGTGAAATAGTTCACGCCGCGCCGTCTTCGCGGGCGCGACACCGGCGCGCCGATGCTATAGGAACTCGACCGCTTCCGTGATCGAGACCTCCGCGATGAACCCCTCCACCGGTACCGCGATGTTCGCCCCCGACCCGCGCCGCAGCCGCGGCCACCGCGGCGATGCCGCGCGGAACCCGGCCGATGCGCGCCGGGGAGCGTGGCGCGCGCGCATCGACTCGTGGTTGCGTCGCGGCCGGCGCGAGCGCGTCGCCGACTGAGCGGTCAGCCGCGATTGCGTTCGAATTCCGCCCCGGCCTCGAGCTTGGTGCGGATGAACTCCTGGTGCGGGACGTAGATCAGTCCCGCGATCTTGCGGATCAGGTGCTCCTCGTACTTGTCCACCGCGCCGTCGGCGAAGGCAACCGACCACATCGCGCGCAGCAGCTCCGATTTTTCCTGGTCCGAATACTCGTCGTTGACGAGCCGCGTGAACGTGTAGCTCGAGGTGGACGCGCGCGCCTCGGCCTCGGCCAGCGCGAGCAGCGTGTCGATCTCCGCGTGGCTGAGGCCGAAATTCCGCCTGAGCGCCTGCGTGAGCGCCACTTGCTCGCGCGGGTCGAAGCCGTAATCGGCGCGCGCGACCTCGATCAGCAGCGCGGCGGCGGCGAGGTGACGCCCGTGTGCGCTGTGCGCGTGCGGCGCCCCCGTGCCGAAGTGCGCGGCGAGGAAGTCCTTCAGCTTCGTCAGCACGGCGCGTAGCCCCCTATGGCGGCGCGCGGCGCCGCCGGCTCCATGTCGCGCGGCACGCAGGCTGCGGCCTCGCGCAGCACCTCGGTGCCGGCACCGTCGCGGTAGCCCTGCTCGGCGATGTGGCGGCGGAAACGCCGCCCGCCCGGGCAGCCCTGGAACAGGCCGAGCACGTGGCGGCTGATCTGGCACAGGCGGCGGCCGGCGCCGAGCTCGCGCTCGACGTAGGGCAGGAAGGCTTCGAGGACCTCGTGGCGCGAAGGCACGGGGTGCGCGTCGCCGAAGAGCTCGGCGTCGACGCGCGCGAGCAGCCAGGGGTTGTGGTAGGCCGCGCGCCCGAGCATCACGCCGTCGACGTGGCGCAGCTGCTCGCGGCAGCCTTCCAGCGTGTCGATGCCGCCGTTGATCACGACCGTGAGCGCCGGGAACTCGCGCTTGATGCGGTGCACCGTGGGGTATACCAGCGGCGGGATCTCGCGGTTTTCCTTCGGCGACAGCCCGTTCAGCCAGGCCTTGCGCGCGTGGACGATCACGGTGCGCGAGCCGGCCTCGCTCACCAGGCGCACGAACTCGTGCAGCTCCTCCCAGGAGTCGCGGTCGTCGATGCCGATGCGGCACTTCACGGTGACCGGCACGCGCACGGCCGCGCGCATCGCGGCCACGCATTCGGCCACGAGTCGCGGCTCGGCCATCAGGCAGGCGCCGAAGCGGCCCGACTGCACGCGGTCCGAGGGGCAGCCCACGTTCAGGTTGAGCTCGTCGTAGCCCCACTGCTCGCCGATGCGCGCGCTCTCGGCGAGCTCGCGCGGGTCCGAGCCGCCCAGCTGCAGCGCGACCGGGTGCTCGGCGGCGTCGAAGTCGAGCAGCCGCGCGCGGTCGCCGTGGACGATCGCCGCGCTGGTCACCATCTCGGTGTAGAGCAGGGCACGGCGCGACAGCAGGCGCAGGAAGTAGCGGCAGTGGCGGTCGGTCCACTCCATCATCGGCGCGACGCAGAAGCGGTGCGCGGGGAGGTCCGGCGAACCGTTCATGGTGTGCGCGTCAGCCTTCGCCGGCGGAGATCCACGTCGAGGTCAGCGCGCGCGGCGAGAGGTACTTGGTCCGGGTCCAGCCGCCGTCGACGACGATCGACTGCCCGTTGATCATCTCGGCGCCCGGGGAGCAGAGGAACGCGATGACGCTGGCGACGTCCTCCGCCTCGGCGAGGCGCGGATAGGGCGTGGTCTCGACGTTGACGCGCTTGAACGTCTCGTCCTCGAAGCGATGGCGCACCATGTCGGTCATCGTGACGCCCGGCGCCACGCAGTTGGAGCGGATGCCCAGCGGGCCGTATTCGCAGGCCATGTGCTCGGTGAGCGACTTCAGTCCGCCCTTGGCCGCGGAGTAGGCGCCGCCGCGCTTGCCGCCGATCATCGCGAAGGTGGAGGTGACGTTCACGACGCCGGAGCCGGCCTGCATGTGCGGGATCACGTCGCGCGCCAGGCGGAACGGCGCGCGCAGCATGATGTCGAGGAAATGGTCGAGCGTGTCGTCGTCGGTCTCGTGCAGCGGCTTCGGGCTGCCGATGCCGGCGTTGTTGACGAGGAAATCGATGCGCCCGAAGCGCTCGAGCGTCCGGTCGACGACGAGCCCCGGTGCGTCCTTGCCGGTGATGTCGACGGACAGGGTCAGGAGCCGGGCCGGGTCGGCCAGCGCTTCTTCCAGCGTTTTCAGCTTTGCCGGGTCGCGCCCGACGCCGACGATGGCCATGCCCATGCCGTGCAGCATCCTGGCCGTCGCGAGGCCAATGCCGCTTCCGGCGCCCGTGATGATCGCAACCTGCATCGATGTTTTCCTGTGCGGTGACCGGTGCGACATGCTGAACCAAGCCGCAGGCCCGATCAAGGCGCGGATTCGGCACTTCGCCGCGCTGCGCCGGGGAGCGGTATTGAACATCTGTGTTGACTAATTTCGAGCTTGCGGGGTATCGTTCCCGGTCGCTGAAACCCGGGGCCAGCGCCCGATTTCCGGAGTCCTTCTGCCATGAATTTCGATCTTTCCGAAGATCAGCGGATGATGCGCGAGACCTTCGCGCGTTTCCTCGACGAGCAGAGCACCATCGCGCGCGTGCGCGCCGCGATGCCCGGCGGTTTCGATCCGGCGATGTGGCAGGGCCTGGCGGAGCTCGGGGCGTTCTGCCTCAGGGTGCCGGAGGCGAAAGGCGGTCTCGACCTGGGACTCATGGACGCCGTCGTGCTGATGGAGGAGGCCGGCCGCACGCTGGCCTCGGGACCGCTGGCCGAGACGCTGGTGGCGGCGCGGCTGCTGGCGCTCCTCGGCGGCGACGCTGCCGACGTCATGCTCACCGACGTGCTGGCGGGCGACGCGGTCGTCACGCTGGCATTCCGGGACGTGGCCGGGACGCCGCTGCAGTGGGTCGCCGGCGGGGCGGTCGCGCGGGCCGTGATCGCGCAGAGCGGCGACGACGTCGTGCTCGTCTCCGTTCCCGAGAGCGCGCGACGCGGCGAGCCGAACCTGGCGTCCACGCCGCTCGCGGAACTGGACCTGTCGGCGCATCCGCGCACGGTGCTCGGTTCCGGCGCCGGAGCGCTGGCGACATTCGCGCAGGCCGTCGAGGAGTGGAAGCTGCTGATCGCGGCCGCGCTGGCCGGCCTCGCCCGCGAGTCGCTGCGCCTCGCGTCGGCCTACGCCTGCGAGCGCAAGCAGTTCGGGCAGCTCATCGGCACCTTCCAGGGCATCTCGCACCCGCTGGCGGACCTGCTCTGCGACGTCGACGGCGGCAAGTTCCTGGTCTGGAAGGGCATCCGCGACATCGCCGACGGCGCCGCCGAGGCCGGCGCGACGATTTCGCTGGCGATCTGGTGGAACGTCGACGCGGCGACCCGCAGCGTCGCGCAGGCACTGCACACCTTCGGCGGCTACGGCCTGACCACCGAATACGACATCTACCTGTTCAACCTGCGCGCCAAGGGCTGGCCGCTGGTGTTCGGCGACCCGCAGCGCTTCCTCGAGGAGGCCGGCCGCCGCTTCTACGCCGGCGAGACGACGGCGCTGCCCGAGGCGGGCGAGGTGCCGATCGACTTCGACCTCGGCGACGACGCGCGCGCCATCACGCGCGAGATCGACGCGTTCTTCGCCAGGCACGTCACGGACGAGATGCGCCGCAAGTTCCACTACTCCTGGGAGGGCTTCGTCCCCGAGCTCAACAAGATGCTCGCCGACGCGAAGCTGCTCTACCTCGGGCTGCCGAAGGACGTCGGCGGACGCGGCCTCACGCCCTACGCCAAGATCGCCGCGATGGACGCCTTCGAGCACCAGGGCTACAACAACCCGGCGGCCAACGTGGCGCAGATGGTCG
>CAYXJM010000112.1:0-7731 GCA_964465455.1 uncultured Klebsiella sp. | reverse complement strand
CTACGACCTGCGCTTCCCGGTGTGGAGCCGCAACCGCGGCGACTACGACGCGCTGCTGTACGTGGCGAACTGGCCGGCGCGGCGGCGCGAGCACTGGCGCGCGCTGCTGCTGGCGCGCGCGATCGAGAACCAGGCCTGGGTGATCGGGGTCAACCGCACCGGCCTCGACGGCAAGGGGGTCGATTACGCCGGCGACAGCCTCGTGATCGATCCGTGGGGCCGGGTGGTGCTGGATGCGGGCGGCGCCGCGGGCGTGCACCGCGTGACGCTGTCGGCGGCAACGCTCGCGGAGTGCCGCGAGAAATTCCCGGTGCACCTCGACGCGGATGCCTTCCGCATCGGCGGTGCCCCGGAGTGAGGCCGCTCAGGCCGCTTCGCCGAACAGCGGCCGCGACAGCTCGGCCCAGTCGATGTCGCCGTCGTCCTTCAGGTGCTCGTAGTCGAGCATGCCGAGCTTCTCGAACAGCGGGCGGACCGAGTCGGTCAGCAGGCCGATGCGGCGCAGGTTCGGCATCACGCGCATGAACATCAGGTTGCGGAACATCTGGCGGAACTCGCCGTCCAGGTAGATGCGCCGCGCCTCCTCGACGTCCCAGCCCCAGTGGTGGAACACGTCCTTCGGGATCATCCGCTCGCGAGCCACCACGCAGGCCTCGTAGGCGAAGCGCGCGCGCTCCTCGCGCTCGGCCTCGCTCAGGTTCTTCAGGTGCTCCTCGAGGTAGTTGATGCCGAAGGTCACGTGCCGCGCCTCGTCGCGCAGCACCAGTTCGACCACGTCGTTCAGCAGCTCGCCCTTCGGCGTGGTCGCCTTCATCGTGGTGAAGGCCGACAGCGCCAGCCCCTCGATGACCAGCTGCATGCCGATGAACTTCAGGTCCCAGCGCGGGTCGGTCAGGATCTTGTCGAGCAGGCTCTTCAGCGCCGGGTCGACGGGGTACATGTAGCCGGCCTTGGTCTGCAGGTACTTGTTGAAGACCTCGACGTGGCGCGCCTCGTCGAAGGTCTGCGAGGCCGCGTAGAGCTTGGCGTTCAGCGTCGGCGCGCAGCTCGCGAGCTGCGAGGCGACCAGCAACGCCCCCTGCTCGCCGTGCAGGAACTGCGACAGCGTCCAGACGTTCTCGTGCTCCGCGAATTCCTGTTTCTGCTCCTCGCTGAGCGCCTCGTAGGGGCCGTAGCCCTTGAAGGCCACGATCGCGTCGCGCTGCTCGGGCGTCAGGCGCGTGCGCGGCTTGTTCCAGTCGATGTCGGTCTCGACGTTCCAGTTGAGCTGCTTGCCCAGCTCGTAGAGCTTCTTGATGCGGTCGTCCTGGACGCGGTAGTCCCAGTTGTAGCTGCCGGTCAGCGGTGTCTGGAAGATCTCCGCGACCTGCTGCGCGGTGCCGGCGTCCATGCGCTCGGCTTCCTCTGCGAAGAACCGGATCTCGCTCGGGGTGTCGATGACGAATTGCACGCCCATGGGGAACTCCTCCACGATGAGTGTTGTTCTGTATGGTGTCCGGCCGGAACCGGAATAGCAGCATTCTTGGTTGCCGGTTCTCGCGGAACAAGGTTATCTTGTGCCACAAAATGGTCATTCGAGGCCAAACATGGCGCACCGCCTCAGGGTTCCGCGCCACGACCTGCCCGCCCCGATCGGGGCGATCATGGTCGAGGTCGCCGGCGATTTCGGCATCACGCCGGCCGAGGTGCTGGAGGGCACCGCGATCGACGAGGGAGCGCTCGCCGCGCCCGATACCCGGATCTCGCTGCGCGACCAGACCCGCATGCTGGAGAACTGCCTGCGCCGCTCCGGCAATCCCGGTTTCGCCCTGCATTTCGGCAGCCGCATCTCGGTGGCGGCTCTCGGGGACCTCGGCTACGCGCTGATGTGCTGCCGCAACGTGCAGGAGCTGATGGAGGTGATGGGGCATTACCACCGCCTGATCAGCGGCAGCTTCCGCATTGCGGTGGAATCGGGTCGCGACACGGTGTCGATCCGCCTGCTCGGCGGCATGCTGCACGACGCGGTGGAGCCGGCCGACTGCGAGATCTTCTTCGCGGCCGCGGCGGCCTCGCTGCGCCGCCTGTGCGCGCTGTCCGACGACGCGCTCGGCGTCACGCTCGCGTACGCGGACCCCGGCTACGGCGAGGCGTACCGCCGCCTGATCTGCGCGAACGTGCGCTTCGAGGCGCCCGACAACCGGCTCGCGGTGCAGCGACGCTATCTCGACGTGCCGCTGCAGTTCGCCAACCCCACCCTGCTGAAGCTCTATCGCCAGCAGTGCGACGAACTGCTGGCCGCGCTGAACCGCAGCGCAGCCTTCACCACCGACATCCGCAATTACCTGCTGGCCTCGCCGGGGCGCTTCCCCTCCTTCGAGGAGGCGGCGGATCACCTGCACGTCAGTCCGCGCACGCTGCGCCGGCGGCTCGACGAGGAGGGCACCACGTACCAGCGCATCGTGCACGAGCTCAGGCGCCAGCTCGCCGAGACGTACCTGCGCGACAGCATCCTCACGATCGCCGAGATCGCCGACATGCTGGGCTACAACGACGTGTCCAATTTCCGCCGCGCCTTCCTCAGCTGGACCGGCCGCTCGCCGGCGGCCTACCGCCGCGGCATGCGCGGCGGTACGCGCACGCCGGCGTAGGTCCGGATTCATCCGGACGATTGTTCGGCTGAAGCCGAACCTACGTTCCGGTGAAGTGCGGCGCGCGCTTCTCGCGCTGCGCCGCGAGGCCTTCCTGCAGGTCGCGCGAGGCCGAGCACTGCGCGACCAGGCGTGCGGCCGCGGCGGGGTCCAGCTCGCCGTGCGCGATGGCGCCGAGGAGCTGCTTCATCGCGCGCACCGCGAGCGGTGCGAGGCCCGCGAGGTGGCGCACCAGGGATTCGCTCTCCGCGGCGAGCCGGTCGCGCGGCACCGCGCGGTGCAGGAAACCCGTCGCCAGCAGCGTATCGGCGCGGAGTTCCTCGCTGGCCACGAGGATGCGCTTGGCGGCACTCAGCCCCAGCTTGTCGACGTAGCGTCGCAGGCCGTTCACCGGGTAGCACAGCCCGATGCGCGCCGCCGGCACCAGCAGGCGCATGTCGTCGACACCGATGCGGTAATCGCAGCACAGCGCGATCTCGGCGCCGCCGCCGAAGGCGCTGCCGTTCAGCGCGCAGACCGAGGGAATCGGCAGCGCCGCGAGCTGGTCCGTGAGCGTGGTGAAGAGCTCACCGCTCATGTCGCCGCTGCGGAACTCGTTCAACGCGGCGCCCGCGCAGAACGTGCGTTCGCCGCTGCCGGTGAGCAGCAGCACGCGCAGCGCCGGATCGGCGGCGACCGCGGCGAGGCACTCGCGCAGGCGGCCGATGGCGGCATGGCCGAGCGCGTTGTGGCGCGCCGGGTCGTTCAGCGTGATGCGGGCGACGTGGCCGTCGCGGGAGAACAGGATGGCGTCGTCGGGCATGGGGGCGTCGGGGCAGGGAAAGCCGGCATGGTAGCGTATAATCGCGCGCCAAAAAGCCCGCCCCCGGGTTTTGCCGCACGCAGCCAGAGGACGCGATGAGCCAGGACCGGTTCGCCCAGATCAGACCCTACAACGACGGCGAGGTGCGTGGCGTGCTGGACCGCCTGCTGCGCAACGGCGAATTCATCGCGGCGATCACGCGCCTGCGCTTTCCGCGCGCCGGCGGCGCGCTGGGGGCGCTGCTGCGGCCGCTCGTGCGCTTCTACCTCGGTCGCCAGCTCGCGGGCGTGGCCAGCGTGGCCGGCTTCCAGCAGGTCGTCGAGAAGTACATGACGGCGATGATCGAGGCCAGCACCACCGATTTCACCGTGAGCGGCCTCGAGCGCCTCGACCGCACGCGGGCCTGCCTGTTCATCGGCAATCACCGCGACATCGCGCTGGACCCCGCCTTCGTGAACTACGCGCTGTACGCCAACGGCTGCGACACCGTGCGCATCGCGATCGGCGACAACCTGCTGACCAAGGACTACGCGGCGGACCTGATGCGGCTGAACAAGAGCTTCATCGTGCGCCGCTCCGCCAAGGGGCCGCGCCAGATGCTGGCAGCCTACCAGGAGCTCTCGGGCTACATCCGCCACTCGCTGGTCGAGGAGCGCAGCTCGATCTGGATCGCCCAGCGCGAAGGGCGCGCGAAGGACGGCTGGGACCGCACCGAGCCCGCGATCATCAAGATGCTGTGCATCAGCAAGCCGCGCGAGACGACGGTCGCCGAGCACGTGCGGGCGCTGAACATCGTGCCGGTGTCGATATCCTACGAATGGGACCCCTGCGACGCCGCGAAGGCGCGCGAGCTCTACCTGCGCGCGACCGAGGGCGCCTACGAGAAGGAGGAGCACGAGGACGTGGCCAGCATCGCGCGCAGCATCACCTCCCCGAAGGGCGAGGTGCACGTGAGCTTCGGCGAGCCGCTCGCCGGCGACTTCGCGGGACCGGACGAGGTCGCCGCCGAGATCGACCGCCAGGTGCTGTCGATGTACCGCGTGCAGGCCAGCAACGTCGCCGCCTTCCGCCTGCTGCACGAGCGGCTGCCGGAGGGCTTCGCCGACCATGCAGCGGTGGCGGCGGCGGACGCGGTGCTGCGCGCGCGGCTCGACGCGCTGCCCGCGGAGCACCGTCCCTACCTGCTGGCGATGTACGCCAACCCGCTGCTGAACCGCGCGGCCCTCGACGCGGCCGGCGCCTGATCGTTCAGCCGCGGCCCCTGCGCCAGACGATGAGACCCTGCGCGCTCAGGTCCATGTCGAGCGCGAGCAGCGCGTGCAACGTCGTGACAGGCAGCGTGTTCCCGGCCGCCCGCAGGCGCGCGACGGTGTAGTCCGTGAGCGCCGCGGCGAGCGCGGCCTGCGCCCCGGCGTCCTCGACGTCGATGTCCCCGGCGAGGCGCACGTAATCGCCGACCTGGCAGCGCAGCGACTCGGCGTGATCCGCGCCCGCGGCGATGCGTCCGAAGTGCGTGAGATAGCAGTAGCGCGGTTCGGCCGCCATCAGCAGGGCGATCGAGTCGAGCATTGCCTCGGGCTCGAACTGCACCGGCGTCGTGGTCGGGATCAGGAAGGGCCGGCCGCCGCAGTGCAGCTCGCGGTAGGCGATCCCGTAGGTGTCCCCGGTGAACCAGCCGCGGCTCGTCTCGTCCCACACGCAGAAATGGTGCCGTGCGTGCCCGGGCGTGTCGCGCACCAGCAGCTCGCGCCGCCCGAGGGACCAGCGGCTGCCGTCAGCGGCTTCGCTGACGCGCGCGGCCGGCGCCGGCACGATCTCGCCGTACATGCGCGTGAAGGCCTCCTCGCCGTAGACCGCTTTCGCCCCGGCAATCAGCCGCGAGGGCTCGACCAGGTGGCGGGCGCCGCGCGGGTGCGCCACCAGCGTCGCCTGCGGGCAGCGTGCGAGCAGCGCGCCGGCGCCGCCCGCGTGGTCGAGGTGCACGTGCGTCGGCATGATGTAGCGCACCTGCTCCGGCGCGACGCCGCACTCGGCCAGGGCCTGCAGGATGGTGGGGACGTTGAGCGCGGTGCCGGTCTCGATCAGGGCCGCCTCGCCGTCGTCGACAACGACGTAGCAGGCCGCGAGGCCGGCGCGGTGGTAGCCGGTGTCGATGCAGCTGATGCCATGGGACAGGGTTTCGATCATCGCTCGTTTCCGGGGGAATTGCTGTACTGGCGGTGCGCTCGCGGGTGCCGCGCGGCGCCTGCTATAGTCCGCTTCCTCTCGCGCGGGGACCACGCTTGCTGAACGACGACGTCAAGAACGCCATCCAGGGTGCGTACCGCAACTGGCTGAACGCACGCGGCCTCAGGCCGCGCAGCGGCCAGCGCGCGATGATCGCGCAGGTGGCCAATGCGCTCGCGCGCGCGAACGATCCCGACAACGATGCCAGCCCGATCTGCGTGGTCGAGGCCGGCACCGGCACCGGCAAGACCATAGCATACGCGGTGGCCGCGATCCCGATCGCGCGCGCGCTCGGCAAGAAACTGGTGATCTCCACCGCCACCGTGGCGCTGCAGGAGCAGCTGTTCCATCGCGATCTCCCGGACCTGAAGTCCGCCGGGGCGCTCGACTTCAGCTACGCGCTGGCGAAGGGACGCGGACGCTACGCCTGCCCGGCGCGCCTCGATGCGCTGCTGCGGGGCGCGCGCGATGCCGACGGCGCCCAGCTCGCGCTGGTCGAGCAGATCGTACCCAGCGTGAACCAGGAAACGCGCGAACTGTTCCGCGAGCTCTACACGGCGGTCACCGACGCCAGCTGGGGCGGCGACCGCGACTCCTGGCCGGTGGCGCTCGCCGACGCGCGCTGGGCGATGGTCACCACCGACCACCACCAGTGCAGTGGGCGGCGTTGCGCCTACGTGAGCCAGTGCCCGTTCTTCACCGCGCGCGAGGGGCTGGACAGCGTCGACTGCATCGTCGCCAACCACGACCTCGTGCTCGCGGACCTCGCGCTCGGCGGCGGCGCGGTGCTGCCGGCGCCGGAGGACGCGATCTACGTGTTCGACGAGGCGCACCACCTGCCGGACAAGGCCTGCAACCACCTGTCGTACCGCGCCCGCCTCGGTCTCGCGCGCGAGCACGTCGAGGACTGCCGCCGCCTCGCTGTGGAGTTGATGGCGGAGCCTCGCGCGAGCGAGACGCTGCGTCGCCGCCTGGCGGAGGTGCCGGCGCTCTGCGAGGAGCTCGACCACGGACTCGGCGCCGCCGGGCGCCTGCTCGCCGCGCTGCTGGCCGCAGCGGGGACGAAGGGCGAGGCGGCCGTCGAGCACCGCCTGCCGCACGGCGTGGTGCCGCCCGACGTCGCGGCGGTTGCCGGTACCCTGCACCATGCGCTGCGCAAGCTCGGCGACGCGCTCGCTGGCGCCGAGGACGAGTTGTCGCGCACGCTCGAGACGGGCGGCGTGGCGGCGCAGGAGCGCTACGCCGTGACGGGCCTCTCGATCGGGCGCGTGCAGCGGCTCGCGGGGCTGTGGAAGAGCTGGGCCGAACCGGATCGCGCCGGCGAGGCGCCGCAGGCGCGCTGGATCCGCGCCAGCGAGCAGCAGGCGAGCGCCGATATCGAGGTGTGCGCCGCGCCGGTACTGGCCGCCAACGTGCTGCGCGACAGCCTCTGGACGCGCGCTGCCGGCGCGGTGCTGACCTCGGCGACGCTGACTGCGCTCGGCACCTTCGAGCGCATCGTGCTGCGCGCGGGGCTGCCCGCGGACTGCGTGTTCGCCACCGTGCCTAGCCCCTTCGACTACCACGGCCGCGCCTGCCTCGCGGTGCCGCGGCTCGCCGCCGACCCGGGCGATCCGGCGGCGCACACGCGCGAGGTCGCGGACTGGCTCGAGGCCAGGCTCGATCGCGGCGAGGCCAGCCTGGTGCTGTTCGCCTCGCGGCGACAGATGCGCGAGGTCTACGACCGCATGAGCCTCGGGCTGCGCGACCTGATCCTGCTGCAGGACCACTTCACGAAGCAGGAATTGCTGCGGCTGCACCGCGAGCGCGTCGACGCGGGCGCAGGCTCGGTCATCTTCGGTCTCGCCAGCTTCGCCGAGGGTATCGACCTGCCGGGAGGCTATTGCATGCACGTGGTGATCGCGAAGCTCCCGTTCGCGGTGCCCGACGATCCGGTCGAGGCGGCGCTCGCCGAGTGGGTCGAGTCGCGCGGCGGCAATCCGTTCATGGAGATCTCGGTGCCCGACGCGGCGCTGCGCCTGGTGCAGGCGAGCGGCCGGCTGCTGCGCACCGAGGAGGATACCGGGCGCATCA
>CAYXJM010000111.1:0-7741 GCA_964465455.1 uncultured Klebsiella sp. | reverse complement strand
CCATCATTGTTCGCCCTTGTATCGGTACGTTTTGGCCTGGATCCGCATGTTCAGCTCGCCGGAATTGCCGCCGGGCGTGATCGCGAAGTCGTGCAGGGTCACGATGCGCGGCAGGCCCGCCACGCCGCTGGCGAAGCCGCCGAGGTCGTGATAGGCGCCCTTGACGCTGATGTTGATCGGCAGCTCGACGTAGAACTCGGCGGCGCGTTCGCCCTCGAGCGCGATGCTCTCGAACGTGAGGCCGGCGTCGGTTCCCTTCTCGGTGATGTCCTCGAGCAGCCCGGGCACCTCGGTGTCCTTCGGCAACTGCGACAGCAGCGCGCCGAACTGTTCCTCCATCTCGGCGAGCTGCGCCTTCAGCGCCTCGAGGTTCGCCACCTGGAAGGCCTTCAGCCGGTATTCCTCGCGCAGCTGCGTCTCCGCCGTGCGCACGGCCTCGAGCTGCTCGCGCAGCCCCTTCAGGTGGTAGTTCCAGCCGAGGAAGCAGACCAGCCCGAACACCAGCGCCCACACGATGGCCTTCACCGGCATCGGCCACGAGCCGACGTTGTCCAGCGTCAGGTCGGAGAGGTTGATTTCCTGCAGCGACTTCAGCGAATCAGCCAGTGCCATCTCTTATTCCCCCGCCTCGCCGTCTTCCGCGGTCGCGCCCGGCATGCTCACCTTCACCGTCAGGTCGAAATCGTTGGCCTGCTCGCCGAAGGAGGGGTTCGCCTTCACGCCCTTCAGCGTCGGCTCGGAGAACCACTCCGAGGCGTCGAGGCGGCGCATCAGGCTGGAGACGCGGTTGTTCGACTCCGCCGTGCCGCGGATCGTGATCGTCTGACCGGTGCGCTCCATGCCGCGGAAGTACACGCCGTCGGGCAGCGTGCGCACGATCTCGTCGAAGATGCGCACGATCACCGGCCGCGTGCCCTGCAGGTCCTGGATGACCTTCATGCGGTCGATCAGCTGGTTGCGCCGCGTCTGCAGTTCCTTGATCTCGGCGACCTGCTTGTCGAGCGCGGTGATGTGCGTCTTCAGGTACTGGTTGCGCTCGCTCTGGTAGTCGATCTGCCCGTTGACGAGCAGGTGGCCGATCAACAGCACCAGCACGCCGGCGGCAGCGACGGCGCCGAGGACGGCCAGGAACTCCTTGCGCTGCTGCTCGCGCCGCTGCTCGCGCCACGGCAATAGGTTGATCTTTGCCATCAGTCGAAGCTCCTCATCGCGAGGCCACAGGCAATCATCAGCGCCGGCGCGTCATTGGCCAGCGCCGCGGAGTTCACGCGCGAGGACACGCCCATGCCCTTGAACGGGTTGGCGACCGTGGTGGGCGTGCCGAGCTTGTCCTCCACGGCCTGCGCGAGGCCGTTGAGCGCCGCGACCCCGCCCGCGAGCACGACGTGGTCCACGTCGTTGTACTGCGTCGACGAGAAGAAGAACTGCAGCGAGCGGGTGACCTGCTGGATCACGGCTTCGCGGAACGGCTCGAGCACTTCCTGCTCGTAGTCCGCCGGCAGCCCGCCTTCCTTCTTGGCGAGCCCCGCCTCCTGCACGCTGAGGCCGTAGCGGCGCTGGATTTCCTCGGTGAGCTGCTTGCCGCCGAAGAGCTGCTCACGGGTGTAGATCGTGTGCCCGCCGCTCAGCACGCTGAGCGTGGTCATGGTCGCGCCGATGTCGACGATCGCGACGGTGTAGTCCTCGTCGAGCCCGAGCTGGCCCTCGACGAGGCCGAAGGCGCGCTCCATCGCGTAGATCTCGACGTCCACGACGCGCGGCACCAGGTCCGCTGCCTCGATGACCTCGACCCGCGTGTCGACGTTCTCGCGCCGGCAGGCCGCGAGCAGCACCTCGACCTGCCCCTGTCCGCGCTCGGAGGGACCCTGCACCTCGAAGTCGATGGCGACCTCGTCGAGCGGATAGGGAATGTACTGGTCGGCCTCGACGCTGATCTGCGCTTCGAGCGCGTCGTCGGACAGGCCCTGCGCCATGTCGATGATCTTGGTGATCACCGCCGATCCCGCGACCGCGACCGCGACGTCCTTCGTCTTGGTCTTGGCCTTGATCACCACGTCCTTGAGGCATTGCGCGACGGCGTCGACCTCGGTGATGTTCTTCTCGACCACCGAATTCGGCGGCATCGGCTGCACCGCGTAGCTCTCGACGGTGTAGCGATCGCCGTTGCGGCTGAGCTCCAGGAGCTTCACCGAGGTCGAGCTGATATCGATCCCCAGAACCGGTGGCGTCTTCCGTTTGAATAGCCCTATCACGTTGTTTTTCCTGGTGAATCCGGTGGCCTGCTGACCTCGCGACACGTCGCCGGCAGCGAGGCAAGTTAAGCGTAGTTCAAATCCTTAATAAGAAAAGAAAATGGTTATAATCGTCCGCAAGCGTATTCCCTCGGGCCATTCCGGGCCTCTTGAGCCACCGAATCCGATGCCTTCGATTCTAGTCTGGAGCTGGCGACTGTGCCGGCTGGCACTGCCGCCGATTGCTGCAGGAGTGATCGCCGTCACAGGCTCGCTGCTGTATCTGGCTCCCCGCCTGCCCTCGGTCGAGGTGCTGCGCGACGTGAAGTTCCAGGAGCCGCTGCGCGTCTACAGCCGCGACGGGCAGCTGATGGGCGAGTTCGGCGAGATGCGCTGCACGCCGGTGCAGTACGACCGGATCCCGCCGCTGCTGATCCAGGCCGTGCTCGCCGCCGAGGACGACCGCTTCCTGCACCACCGCGGCGTGGATTTCACCGGGCTCGCGCGCGCCGCGTGGGAACTCGCGACCACGCGCAGCATCCAGTCCGGCGGCAGCACGATCACGATGCAGGTCGCGCGCAACTATTTCCTCAGCCGCGAGCAGACGTTCCTGCGCAAGTTCAACGAGATCCTGCTCGCGCTGCAGATCGAGCGCGAGCTCGACAAGCACCAGATCCTCGAGCTCTACCTCAACAAGATATTCCTCGGCTACCGCGCCTACGGCATCGAGGCGGCGGCGCAGGTGTACTACGGCCGACCGGTCGAACAGCTCTCGCTCGACGAGATGGCGCTGATAGCCGGGCTGCCCAAGGCGCCCTCGGCGCTCAACCCGATCGACAATCCCGACCGCGCCCGCGCGCGGCGCGACTGGGTCCTCGGGCGCATGCTGGAGCTCGGCTACATCGATCGCGGGGCACACGATGCCGCGATCGCCGCGGCGATCGCGGCGCACTACCACGGCGCGCGCATCGAGCTGCACGCCGAGTACGCCGCCGAGATGGTGCGCGCCGAGATGATCTCCCGCTACGGCCACGCCGCCTACGTCGACGGCTACGTCGCGCAGACCACGATCGACGCCCCCCTGCAGCGCGAGGCGCAGCGCGCCGTCGAGCACGGCCTGCTCGCCTACGACGCGCGCCACGGCTTCCGCGGGCCCGAGGCGCACCTCGAGGGCTCCAATCCCGGGCAATGGCTGGCCCAGCTCGCGCGCATCCCGACGGTGGCCGGGCTCGAGCCCGCGGTCGTCACGCGCGTCGGCGAGCGCGAGATCGACGTGCTCACCCGAGGCGAATCGGTGCGCATCGGCTGGGAGCGCGGGCTGTCCGCGGCGCGGCGCTACATGAGCCCGGACTACCGCGGCCCGTCGCCGAAATCGGCCGCGGAGCTCGTGGCGCCCGGCGACGTGGTCCGCCTCGCGACCGACGAGCAGGGCTGGCGGCTCAGCCAGCTGCCCGCCGCGCAGGCGGCGCTGGTGTCGCTCGACGCCGCGGACGGCGCGATCCGCGCCCTGGTGGGCGGGCTCGACTTCAGCTACAGCAAGTTCAACCGCATCGCGCAGGCGCGGCGCCAGCCCGGCTCCAACATCAAGCCGTTCATCTACGCGGCGGCGATGGAGAACGGCTTCACGCCGGCATCGGTGATCAACGACGCGCCGATCGTGTTCCACGACCCGGGGCTCGAGAAGGTGTGGCGCCCCGAGAACGACACCGGCAAGTTCTACGGCCCCACCAGCCTGCGCACCGCGCTGGTGAACTCGCGCAATCTCGTCTCGATCCGGCTGCTGCAGCAGCTCGGCGTCGACAAGGCGATCGACTACCTCGCGCGCCTCGGCTTCCAGCGCGCGGACCTCGCGCCCAACCTCTCGCTCGCGCTCGGGACGCCGAGCATCACGCCGCTCAGCCTGGTGTCGGCCTACGCGATCCTCGCCAACGGCGGCTACAAGGTCGAGCCCTATCTCGTGAGCGAGGTGCGCCGCGTCGGCGGCGAGCCGGTCTGGCGCGCCGAGCCGCGTCGCGCCTGCCCGGCGTGCCTCGGCAACACGCCCGTGCGCGAGGCGGCCTCGATCGAGGAAGTGCTGGCGGAGCCCGCGCCGCAGGACGGGGCCGCGCCGGAGCAGACCGCGCCGCGCGTGATGGATCCGCGCGTGGCGTACATGATCGACAGCATCCTGCGCGACGCCGTGAAGCACGGCACCGGGCGCCGCGCGCTGGAGCTGAAGCGCAGCGACATCGCCGGCAAGACCGGCACCACCAACGGGCCGACCGACGCCTGGTTCTCGGGATACGCCGGCATGGTGGTCACGACGACGTGGCTCGGCTTCGACGAGAACACGCCGCTCGGGCGGCAGGAGTTCGGCGGTTCCGCCGCGCTGCCGATCTGGGTCGACTTCATGCGCGAAGCGACGCGCGAGCTGCCGGCGTACGTGCGGCCGATGCCGGTCGGGCTCGTCAACGTGCGCGTGGACCGCCAGACCGGGCTGCTGGCCACGCCCGGGCAGCGCGATGCGGTGTTCGAGCTGTTCCCGCTGGAGAACGTGCCCTCGGTGACGCCTTCCGGCGACGCCTACCCCTCCGACGAGTACAACACGCAGGACATCTTCTGATCAGGCGGCGGGCGCGAGTGACGCCGGGTGACGCAGCTGCATCATCCACGGCGGATGACCGCGGCTGCGCGCCGGATCGCGCCAGATCAGCCAGCCGCGCACCTCGACCTCGCGGCCAGCGAGCGAACGCAGCGTGTCCGGGTTGAAGTAGTCGCGGTCCGCGCCGTCGATGCGCAGCGACACGCGGCCGTCGAGCTCGACCCACCACGCCGACCCGGCCGGTTCGACCGCGCTCACGCGCCCGCGCAGCAGGCGGAAACCGCTCTCGCCCGGCGCCAGCGTAGCGGTCGGACGCGGCGCGAAGGCGCCGCCGCTGCGCCACAGCCCGGCCCGCGCGTCACGCGCGCGGCGCTCGGCCTCGCGCAGGCAGTCCAGTTGACCGAGATTGGGCGGCACCGTGACCTGGCGCGCCAGCCCGGCGGCCAGCAGCGCCGCCTCGAGGCTCTCGCCGTCGTCGCGGTAGACGTGGGCCAGCGTGCGGCCGTAGCGGTCGCGGCGATCGGCACCGACCACGATGCCGACGCGCCCGGAGCCGAGAAAGCGGCGCGCGAAGCGCGTGGCCTCGACCGCGCCGGGCTCGGGGCGGCCGTCGTTCGCGCGCGTCTCGGGAGCATTGACGCCGATCAGCCTGACCCGGCTGCCGTCGGCGAGCGCCAGCGTGTCGCCGTCGATCACCTTCGCCACGCGGGCGGGCTCGAGTCCCGGACCGGCGACGCAGGCGGGGACTGCCGCGGCGCCCTGCGCCAGACAGCCGATGCACAGCAGCACGGCGGCCGCACAGGCGACCGTCGTCCTCGCGAAGCTCGACAGGGAGGCGGCGACGCGCGGCAACGGAGCCGGGCCGCCGCGGGGATCAGGCCGGACGGCGTGCGCCGACCGCGCCGAAGCGCTTCTTGAAGCGGTCGATACGGCCGCCGGTGTCGAGCACCTTCTGCTTGCCGGTATAGAAGGGATGGCACTTCGAGCAGACGTCGAGGTGCATGTCCTTGGCCAGCGTGGAGCGGGTCTGGATCACGTTGCCGCAACTGCAGTTCGCGGACACCTTGTCGTATGCGGGATGGATATCTGCTTTCATCGTGTCACCTTGCCGCGCCCTCGCGCCCGCCCCGCTGTGCCCGGGGGGAATCGCCGCGCCGTTGGAATAAAAAAGAGCGCGGCATACTAAGCACTGGCGCCCGGGATGGCAAGCCACCGCGGTACCGGCTGTGGAAAATACCCGTCCGGGGGCTGGACGCCTCGCGGCAGGGCCCATACCCTCCGCCCATGCCCGCCGAACCGATCCTGCGCGTCGCGATCCCCGCACCCCTGCGCCATGCCCTCGACTACCTGCCGCCGGCCGGCGTCGCGGCGGCCGCGATCGCCCCGGGCATGCGCGCCGTGGTGCCGCTCGGGCCGCGCCGGGTGGTCGGCGTGATCACCGAGGTGATCGAACGCAGCGAGCTGGCGAGCGCGAAGCTGCGCCGCGCGCTCGCGCTGCCCGACGCCGCGCCGCTGCTGCCGCCGGACCTGCTCGCGCTCTGCACCTTCGCCGCCCAGTACTACCACGCGCCGCTCGGCGAGGTGGTCGTGAACACGTTGCCGGCGGAACTGCGCAGCCCGGGCCGCGCGCCGCGGCGGGTGGCGCGCTGCTGGCAGGCGACGCCGGAGAGCGCGGGGCTCGGCGACGCCGCGCTCGCGCGCGCGCCGAAGCAGGCCGCGGCGCTCGCCTTCCTGCAGCAGCACGGCCCCGCCGACGATGCCGCCTGCCGCGCCGCCGGCATCGACGCCGCGACGCTGCGCGCGCTGCAACGCAAGGGCCTCGCCGCGGCGGCAGCGTCCGCCGCGCCCGCGGCGGCCCCCGCGAAGGTTGCGGCGCACGACGCCGCGGCGCCGGCGCTGAACGCCGCCCAGCAGGCGGCGCTGGCCGCGCTCGAGCAGGCCCGCGACGCCTTCCACTGCGTGCTGCTCGAAGGCGTGACCGGCAGCGGCAAGACCGAGGTGTACCTGCGCTTCATCGAGCGCGTGCTCGCGGCGGGGCGCCAGGCGCTGGTGCTGGTGCCGGAGATCGGCCTCACGCCGCAGACGCGCGCGCGCTTCGAGGCGCGCTTCGGCCACGGCATCGCGGTACTGCACTCGGGGCTCGGCGACCGCGAGCGCCTCGACACCTGGCGCCGCTGCGCCGACGGTCGGGCGCGGGTGCTGATCGGCACGCGCTCGGCGCTGTTCAGCCCGCTGCCGGAACTGGGCGCGATCATCGTCGACGAGGAACACGATGCCTCGTTCAAGCAGCAGGAGGGATTCCGCTACTCGGCACGCGACCTCGCGGTGGTGCGCGCGCGCCAGCGTGGCGTGCCGGTGCTGCTCGGCTCCGCCACGCCCTCGACCGAGAGCCTCGCGAACTGCGCCAGCGGCCGCTTCCTGCACCTGCAGCTCCCGCAGCGCGCCGGCGCCGCGCGCCCGCCCGCGGTGCGCCTGCTCGACGTGAAGGGGCAGGCGCTGGACGGCGGCATGTGCCCGGAGACGATTGCGCGCATCGGCGCGACGCTCGCCGCCGGCAACCAGGCCCTGGTGTTCCTGAACCGCCGCGGCTGGGCGCCGGTGCTGAGCTGCGCCGATTGCGGCTGGATGGGCGAGTGCCGGCACTGCGACGCGCGCATGACGCTGCACCGCGCCGAGCGGCTGCTGTGGTGCCACCACTGCGACGCGCGCGCGCCCGTGCCCGCGGCCTGCCCGCACTGCCGCAGCGCGCGGCTGATCGCGCTCGGCACCGGCACCGAGCGCACCGAGCACACGCTGCAGCGGCTCTTCCCCGCCTTCCCGATCCGCCGCATCGACCGCGGCACGATGCAGGCGCGCGACGCGATGGAGAGGCTGGTGCAACAGCTCGACAGCGGCGAGCCGTGCATCCTGGTCGGCACGCAGATGCTGG
>CAYXJM010000110.1:0-7809 GCA_964465455.1 uncultured Klebsiella sp. | reverse complement strand
GTTGTGCAGCTCCTCGCCGCCGATCAGGATCCCCCACGGCACGATGTTGGTCGCCGCGCTCGGTATCTCGACGTTGCGGTAGCCGAGCGCATGCCCGACGCCGTTGATCACGCCGGCGGCGAAGAACGGGATCCACACCATCTGGACGGCCCACACCGTGATGCCGGCGGCGCCGAACAGCAGCAGGTCGAGCGCGAACATCAGCGCGATGCCGAGGCCGGTGTGGCGGTAGACGTGGCGCTCCATGAAGTCGTCCGGCGTGCCCTTGCCGAACTTCTCGCGCGTCTCGGCGGTGTCGGCCGCGCGGTAGAGCTCGGCGCCCTCGCGCATCACCTTGCCGAGCCCGAGCACCACGGGGGAGTGCGGGTCGTCCGCGGTCTCGCAGAAGGCGTGGTGCTTGCGGTGGATCGCGGTCCAGGCCTTCGTGCTCATGCCGGTGCTGAGCCACAGCCAGAAGCGGAAGAAGTGCTGCACGCCCGGGTGCAGCTCCAGCGCGCGGTGCGCCGAGAAGCGGTGCAGGTACACCGTCACCGCGACGATCGTGACGTGCGTCATGCCGAGTGCGACCAGCAGCGACTGCCACCACTCGAGCCCCGTGATTCCCTGGTACCACATGCGTTCTGCGATCTCCTTGCGATTCGAAGGGACGCATTTTGCGGCGCGCGCGTGATAGCCTGTTAGGGAAAATTCCCGGTCGAGGAGCGGAACCGAAATGGCATCGAGAGTGGCTTTCATTACCGGCGCGAGCCGCGGCATCGGCAAGGCCTCGGCCATCGCACTGGCCGCGAAGGGCTTCGACGTCGTGGTCACGGCGCGCACGCTGGAGGAGGGCGAGGCCTTCGAGCACGGCGCGCGCGATTCCGAGGTCAAGCCGATGCCCGGCAGCCTGCGCGCGACCGCCGCAGAGATCGAGAAGCTCGGCCGGCGCGCGCTGCCGATCCGCCTCGACCTGCTCGATCTCGCCTCGATCGACGCCGCCGTCGACCGCGTGCTCGCCGAGTGGGGGCGCATCGACCTGCTGCTGAACAACGGCATCTACCAGGGGCCGGGGGTGATGTCGCCGCTGGACGAACTGACGCAGCAGAACCTGCACGACATCTTCCGCGGCAACGTGTTCGCCAACGTGCACACCATCCAGCGCGTGCTGCCGCACATGCTGGAGCAGGGCGGGGGCTGCATCATCAACGTGGTCTCGGAGTCCGGGATGATCGACCCGCCGGCGCCGGCCGGGAAGGGCGGCTGGGGCTTCGCCTACGGCGCCTCGAAGGCCGCGCTGATCCGCATGGCCGGCGTGCTGAAGGTGGAGTACGCCGACACTCCCCTCAATTTCTTCAACATGGAGCCGGGGCTGGTCATGACGGAGGCGATGGAGATGCGCCCGGACCGGGACGACTTCATCAATTTCTACGGCGGTGCGCCGATGAAGGTGCCGGCCGCGGTCGTGGCGTGGCTGGCGACCGCTCCCGAGGCGCGCGAGCTGAACGGGCAGACCATCATGGCGCAGCGCCACTGCCTGAAGCTGAACCTGGTGCCGGAGTGGCAGCCCAGGCGGCGCGGCAAATCTTGATGCCGGTCATGGCGACGGCAGCGGCCGAGGCGGAAGAATTCGCGCCGGAGGCAGCAGCCCCCGACGCAACCCAACCAGCATGGAGTCATCCCGGATGTCAGTCCCGCGCTATCTCGTGATCGTCGACCCGACGGCCGCCGAATACCCCGCCTTCGACAAGGCGCTGCTGGCCGCGCGCGACTCCAAGGGGCACATCCATCTGTTCGGCTTCGCACCCCACCCGCCGCATCCCGCCGACGGCGAGTCGCTGAGCGACGCCCAGGAGCGTTTCCGCTCGGAGGCGCTGGCCACCCTCGGCGAGCTCGCGGGCCGCGCCGAAACGCAGGGCATCGGCGTCAGCATGGAGCTGAGCACCTCGGCCGACCCGCGCCAGGACATGGTCCAGGCGGCGGCGCGGGCGCGCGCCGACATGGTGTTCAAGTACGCGAGCGAAAAGACCATGTCGCAGCGCGACCCCGGCGACTGGCTGCTGATGCGCCTCTCGCCCTGCCCCGTGCTGCTGGTCAAGGCCGTGCGCGACTGGAGCAGCCGCCGCGTGCTGGGGGCCGTGAACTTCGGCTCCCACGACCTCGCGCACATCAAGCTGAACAACCAGATCATCGCGGAGGCGCAGCGCTTCGCGCACGACTTCGGTTCCGAGGCGCACTTCGTGACCGCCTACGCCGACCAGAACCGCGCACCGGATCGCGCCGAACTGGCGCGCATCTGCGGCGTGGCACCGGAGCGCATGCACATGGCGCACGGCGGGGCGGCCAGCGTCATCCGCGACATCGCGGAGAAAATCGACGCCGACCTGATCCTGATCGGCACCGTGGCGCGCAGCGGGCTGATGGGTACGGTGGTGGGCAACACCGCCGAGCGCATCCTCGACGAGACGCGCTCGGACGTGCTGGTGCTGAACTGAGGCCGCGCGCGGGGCGCGGCCCGCGGCATCACTGGTAGATGAACACCAGTTCGTAGACCAGCGCCGGGCGCTCCTGCCCGACCACGTGCACGTTCTGCTCGAGCGTGAAGCGCGTGCCCTTGGGCAGGCGCTCGATCGACTTGACGCGGCTGCGCGCGTGGATCTTCGAGCCCACCGGCACCGCGCCGGTGAAGCGCAGCTTGTCCGAGCCGTAGTTCAGCATGTTGCCGAAGCCGGTGATCTCCCAGCTCTGCGGGGTCTTCAGCTTCGGCAGCAGGATCAGTGTCAGGAAACCGTGCGCGATCGTGGTGCCGAAGGGGCTCTGGGTCTTGCAGCGCTCGGGGTCGGTGTGGATCCAGTAGTCGTCGCCCGAGAGCTCCGCGAAACGGTTGACCAGGTCCTGGGTTATCTCGAGCTCGTTGCTCCACGGGCCGAACTCCGGGCTGACGAGTTCCTGCAGGGCGTCGACGTCGTCGAATCGGTACTGTTTCATCACTGGGCTCCTCCGGGCGATGTGTCGTGGGTGACGCGAAGGGGGGGTATCATAGCGGCCCTCCCGGGCGGCACCTAGTGTCCTGCCCGCTGAGTGGAGATGTCAGCCGCGGGCGAAGCCTTATGTCATTAGCTTCGGCGCGGCCATCGGCTAAGCTTGGCGGTCCCGGCGCACGCTCCCGGCCGCGCCACGTTCTTTTCATCCGGAATCCAAGGAGTCAGTCATGCGCGAAGCGGTCATCGTCGAGGCACTGCGTACACCTATCGGACGCGGCAAGCCGGTCATCGGCGACCTGTCCGGTTTCCACCCGGCGCACCTGCTGGCCATCGCCCAGCGCGCGGTGATCGAGAAGGCGGGCGTGAAGCCCGAGGAAGTCGAGCAGCTGATCGGCGGCTGCGTGACGCAGGCCGGCGAGCAGGCCGGCAACCTGTGCCGCAACGCCTGGCTGTCGATGGGCACCAGCTACGTGCCCGGCGCCACCACGATCGACACCCAGTGCGGCTCCGCGCAGCAGGCCAACCACCTGATTTCGGCACTGGTCGCCTCGGGCGCCATCGACATCGGCATCGCCTGCGGCGCCGAAGTGATGAGCCACGTGGGCCTGGGCGCCAACGTCTACAACGGCCCCGGCTACTTCCAGCCGCCGAACTGGCCTTGGGACGGCAGCCCCGACCAGTTCGGCTCGGCCGAGCGCATTGCGAAGAACCGCGGCATCACGCGCGCCGACGTCGACGCTTTCGCGCTGGAGTCGCAGCGCCGCGCCGCGGCGGCGCAGGCCGCCGGGCACTTCGATCGCGAAATCATCCCGATCGACGCGCCGGTGCTCGGCGAGGACGGCAAGCCCACCGGCGCCACGAAGCGCGTGATCCGGGACCAGGGCGTGCGCGCGACGACCCTGGAAGGGCTCGCGGGGCTGAAGCCGGTCGCGGAGGGCGGCATCCACACGGCCGGCAACTCCTCGCAGGTCTCCGACGGCGCCTGCGCGGTGCTGTGGATGAGCCGCGAGGAAGCCGAGCGTCGCGGCCTGAAGCCGCGCGCGCGCATCATCTCGGGCGTGGTGGTCGGCGCCGATCCGTACTACCACCTCGACGGCCCGATCGATGCCACCAACGCGCTGTTCCGCAAGACCGGCATGAAGCTCAGCGACATCGACCTGGTCGAGATCAACGAGGCGTTCGCGGCCGTGGTGCTGTCCTGGGCCAGCGTGTTCAAGCCCGACATGGCCAAGGTGAACCCGAACGGCGGCGCCATCGCGCTCGGCCACCCGGTCGGCTCGACCGGCGCGCGCCTGATCACCACGGCGCTGCACGAGCTCGAGCGCACCGACAAGACCACCGCGCTGATCACGATGTGCTGCGGCGCCTCGATCGGCACCGGCACCATCATCGAACGCATCTGACCCCATCGCGAGGAGTGAGCAATGAGTGAACTGAGCGGCAAGGTAGCCATCGTCACCGGCGCGGGCCGCGGGCTCGGCCGTGTCGAGGCGATCCAGCTCGCGCGCCAGGGCGCGCGCGTGATCATCAACGAGATCGGCTTGCCGGCGGCGCGCGAGGCGGCCGAGAGCGTGAAGGAAGAGATCAAGGCCTTCGGCGGCGAGGCGCTCACGGTCTACGGGGACTGCGCCGACTGGAACGATTCCGAGGCCCTGTTCAAGACCGCCATCGACACCTTCGGCGACGTCAACATCGTGGTCAACAACGCCGGCTTCTGCCGCGACAAGATGATCTTCACGATGAGCGAGGAGGAATTCGACTCCGTGGTGCGCGTGCACCTGAAGGGTCACTTCGTGAACATGCGTCACGCCGCGGCCTACTGGCGCGAGAAGGCCAAGTCCAGCGGCGGCACCGTGTACGGGCGGCTGATCAGCACCTCCTCGGAGGCCTTCCTGTACGGTTCCGTGGGCCAGCCCAACTATGCCGCCGCCAAGGCCGGCATCGTGGCGATGACCATGGGCGCGGCCCAGGCGCTGGTGAAGTACGGCGTCACCGCGAACGTGATCATGCCGCGCGCGCGCACCGACATGACCATGAGCGGCGGCACCGCGGCGATGTTCGAGAAGCCCGCCGAGGGTTTCGACCACTTCGACCCCGCCCACGTCGCGCCGTTCGTCGGCTACCTGGCCTCGCCGCGCGCGCAGCGCATCTCGGGCTACGTGTTCGTGGTCTGGGGCAAGCAGGTCACGGTGGTCGAGGGGCCGAAGCTCGGCAAGGTCTTCGAGAACGCCGGCGAGTGGACCGTCGACCAGCTCGATCAGGCCATGGGCCCGCACTTCGAGCAGCTGCGCCCGATCGTGGACGGCTTCGCGATCATCCCGACGGCCTGAGTCCCGGCGCCGCTCATCGCACGCCGGTGGCGCTTCGGCGCGACCGGCGTGCATTTTGCCGCCTTCCGGCGTGCAAACCCGGTAGTCTTCCCGTGCATCATGGCACGGAGGCGGGTCGCTGCTGATCCGCCGCGCCCGGGCCCGCGTACAGCGCGCCAGGGCCCGGGCCGGGAGAGGGATTCCACATGGAGAAAGCTTCGGGTTCCGCACCCGCACGCCGGGCGGCCCGCTGCACGGTGCTGCTTGCGCTGCTCGCGGGCGGCGGTCTCGTTGCCGGCTGCTCGGGAGGCGTCGACGCGCCCGTCGCGCAGGCGGCGAGCGCCGCGCCGGCCAGGACGCTCGAGCTGGCGGCCGCCGACGTCGTGACGGCCGAGAAACGCGTGCTGGCGCGCCGCCTGCCGATCTCGGGCTCGCTGACGCCGCTGGTGCAGAGCCAGATCAAGGCCAGGGTCGCGGGAGAGGTGCTCGCGGTGACGCGTCGCGAGGGCGAGCCGGTGCGCCGCGGCGAGGTGCTGGTGCGCATCGACACGCGCAGCCAGGAGGCGCTGGTGGCCAGCCAGCGGGCCGCGCTGGAGAAGGCGCGCGCGGACCTCGGCATCGCGCGGCTCAACGTCGAGAACAGCGAACGCCTGCTGGCGAAGAAGTTCATCGCGCAGAACGTGCTCGACACCCAGCGCAGCGTCTACGAGGCGGCGCTGGCCGGCGTGAAGCTCGCCGAGGCGCAGCTGCGCCTCGCCGAGATCGGGCTCGCCGACGCCGAGGTGCGCGCTCCCTTCGACGCGGTGGTCGCGCGCCGCTTCGCGGAGCCCGGTGAAAAGGTGTCCAGCGATTCGCCGCTGCTCGATCTCGTGGATCTCTCGCGGCTCGAGCTGCAGGCCGCGGCGCCGGCCGCGGACACGCCGGCCATCGCCGCGGGCCAGCTCGCGCGGGTGCGCGTCGACGGCTTCGGCGAGCGCGTGTTCGACGCCCGCCTCGAGCGCATCAACCCGGTCACCGAGCAGGGCTCGCGGCAGATCCTGCTCTACCTCGCGATCGACAACACCGACCGCGCGCTGCGCGGCGGCATGTTCGCGCAGGGCGAGCTGGTGATCGATCGCAGCGAACCGGTGCTGGCGATCCCGGCCGCGGCCGTGCAGACCGAGGCGGGCGTAGCCTATGCCTGGGTGATCGACGGCGGCGTGCTGGAGCGCAGGCAGCTCGCGCTCGGTGCGGCGTGGGACGCCGAGGGCCTGGTCGAGGTGCGCTCGGGGCTGGAGGCGGGCGCGCGGCTGGTCGGCGTCGGGATCGACGGCCTGGCGCCGGGCGCGGCGGTCACCGTGACGGGCGGGGGCGGCGCGGCCGGGCCGCGCAGCGTGGCGGTCGCGCCGGGCGCCGGCGGCTGAGCGCACCCGGGAGAACGGCACCGTGTGGATGACTCGCGTCAGCATCGGCCAGCCCGTGTTCGCCACGATGGTGATGCTCGCGCTCGTGGTGCTCGGCGCGTTCTCGTACCACCGGCTGCCGGTAGAGCAGATGCCGGAGGTCGAGAACCCCTTCGTCTCGGTGGTCCTGCGCTACCCGGGCGCCTCGCCCGAGGCGATCGAGAACGACCTGGTGAAGCCGGTGGAGAACGCCGTCAACACCGTGGACGGCATCCGGCGGATCTACGCCACGGCGCGCGAAGGCAGCGCCTACATGATGGTCGAGTTCCGGATGGACACCGACATGGCCGAGGCGACGCAGGAACTGCGCGACAAGCTCGCGCAACTGCGGCCCTCGCTGCCGGAGGATGCCGAGGATCCGCTGGTCACGCGCACCAGCGAGGAAGACAACGCCCAGCCGGTGGTGAACCTCTCGATCCACTCGGCGACCCGGTCGCTGCGCGAGCTCTCGACGCTGACCGAGCAGGTCGTGGTGAAGCGCCTGCAGGGCGTGGCCGGCGTGGGCAGCGTGGTGGTCAACGGCGCGGTGGAGCGCCAGATCAAGGTGCTGCTGAAGCCGGAGCAGATGCGCGCGCACGGCGTCGGCGTCGACGAGGTGATCGCGGCGATCCGGGCCGCGAACCAGGACCTCCCGGCCGGCGCGATCCGCCGCGGCACCAGCGAACGGCTGGTGCGCGTGGAGGGCCGCATCAAGGACCCGCGCGAGTTCGGCCGCATCATCGTGACCACGCGCGGCGGCGCCGTCTACCTGCAGCAGGGCGGCCTGCCGATCCACCTCGACCAGGTCGCGGACATCGTCGACGGCGAGGCGGAGCCCGAGTCGATCGCGCGGCTGAACGGCACTCCCGCCCTCGGACTGAACATCTTCAAGGTCCAGGGCGCGAACGTGGTCGCGGTGGGCGACGGGGTGCGCGAGGCCGTGGAGGAACTGGAGCGGCGGCTGCCGCCCGACGTCGAGTTCACCGTCGTGCAGTCGAGCGCCGAGCTCATCAAGCACCAGCTCGCGAGCGTGAAGGCGACCATTCTCGAGGGCGCAGCGCTCACCGTGTTCATCGTGTTCCTGTTCCTGCATTCGTGGCGCTCCACGGTGATCACCGG
>CAYXJM010000109.1:0-7846 GCA_964465455.1 uncultured Klebsiella sp. | reverse complement strand
CGTGGAGATCACCGAGGCGCTGCCCAACTCGCTGCGCGCGGAGTTGCTGCCGTAGGTCGGCATTCAGGCCGACTGGCGCGATGCCCGAAGCCGCTGTCGCCATCAACGGCGACCTGCCGCCGGGCGGTCGTCGCCACGAATGGCGACCCGCAGCCCGCGCGCTTTCGCCGCTCCCGGATTGACGGTATCCTTGGCCCCTCCACCTGGCCGCAAGAGGCCCCAGAAACCCCTTTGAACGACCCCCGGACACTACAGTTCGTGCTCGAACCGAGCGACTCCCGCCGCCTCGCGAGGCTGTGCGGCCAGTTCGACCAGCATTTGCACCTGATCGAGGAGCGCCTCGGCGTCAGCATCCGCAACCGCGGCAACCACTTCGTGGTGGAAGGCGCGGAAGAGGCGCGGATCGCCGCCCGCGCGGTCATCATCCATCTCTACGACGAGACGGCCCGCCATCTCGAGCTCACGCCCGACCAGGTGCACCTGCGCCTGCAGCAGTCGGGCGTCGAGGAACTCGCCGCCGCCGAGGCCGCCGGCGAGGGCGAAGTCGCCGCGCTCGGCGTGGTGCGGGTGCGGCGCGCCGTGATCAAGCCGCGCGGCAAGAGCCAGCAGCACTACGTGCGCTCGATCCAGCAGCACGACATCAACTTCGGGATCGGGCCGGCCGGCACCGGCAAGACCTACCTCGCGGTCGCGTGCGCGGTGGCGGCGCTCGAGAGCGAGCAGGTGCGCCGCATCCTGCTGGTGCGCCCGGCGGTGGAGGCCGGCGAGAAGCTCGGCTTCCTGCCCGGCGACCTCGCGCAGAAGATCGACCCCTACCTGCGCCCGCTCTACGACGCGCTCTACGAGATGCTCGGCTTCGACACCGTGAACAAGCTGATCGAGCGCCACGTGATCGAGGTCTGCCCGCTCGCCTACATGCGCGGACGCACGCTGAACCACGCCTTCGTGATCCTCGACGAGAGCCAGAACACGACGCCGGAGCAGATGAAGATGTTCCTGACCCGCATCGGCTTCGGCTCGAAGGCGGTGATCACCGGCGACGTCACGCAGGTCGACCTGCCGCGCGGCACGCAGTCGGGCCTGGCGCAGGTGGTGAAGTTCCTCGACGGCGTCGAGGGCATCGGCTTCACCTGGTTCAGCCCGCGCGACGTCGTGCGCCACCCGCTGGTGCAGCGCATCGTCGAGGCCTACGAGGCCTTCGAGCAGCAGGAGGCCTCCGAGCCCGCGGCGCCGCGCCGCGGCCGGACGCCGCACTGAGATGCCCGGGCGCATCGACGTGGACTGCGCCTCGGCGGAGCCCGACATACCCGGGGCGCCGAGCGTGCGCCGCTGGGTGCGGGCGGCGCTCGGCGACGCTCACGCCGGCGCGGAACTGTCGGTGCGCATCGTCGACGAGCCCGAGATGCGCGCGCTGAACGCCCGCTACCGCCACCAGGACTACGCCACGAACGTGCTGTCGTTCCCGGCCGGGCTGCCGCCGGGCGTGCAGGTGCCGCTGCTCGGCGACATCGTGATCTGCGCGCCGGTGGTGAAGCGCGAGGCGGCAGAGCAGCACAAGGCGCCGCGCGCGCACTGGGCGCACATGGTCGTGCACGGCACGCTGCACCTGCTGGGCCACGACCACGAGCGCGCGCGCGAGGCCGCCGCGATGGAGGCGCTGGAGCGGCGCATCCTCGCGGGCCTGAAGTTCCCCGACCCCTACCAAGAACACGCACAAGCTGAACGGCCATGAGTGACGACCGCAACGGAGACGAGCACGGCGAGCGCTCGTGGCTCGAGAAGATCGCGCAGGTGTTCTCCTCCGACCCGCGCACCCGCAAGGACCTGCTCGACATCCTGGTGATCGCCGAACAGAACGACGTGATCGACACCGAGACGCACGGCATCATGCAGGGGGCGCTCGAGGTGTCGCACCTGCAGGTGCGCGACGTGATGATCCCGCGCCCGCAGATGGTGTGCCTGCACAGCGACGAGGCGCCCGGGGAAGTGGTGCGCCGGGTGATCGAGTCGGGCCACTCGCGCTACCCGGTGATCGGCGACAGCAGCGACGACGTGCTCGGCATCGTGCTGGCCAAGGACATGCTGGGGCAACTGTTCGCCAACGGCCCCGGCAGCATCGACATCACGCAGCTGCTGCGGCCCGCCACCTTCATTCCCGAGAGCAAGCGCCTGAACGTGCTGCTGCGGGAATTCCGCGAGAACCGCAACCACATCGCGATCGTGATCGACGAGTACGGCGGCGTCGCGGGACTGGTCACCATCGAGGACGTGCTCGAGGAGATCGTCGGCGAGATCGAGGACGAGCACGACAAGCAGCAGGACACCTTCATCAAGAAGCTGTCCGAGAACGACTACCTGATCAAGGCACTGACGCCGATCGAGGAGTTCAACGACTACTTCGCCGCGAAGCTGAGCGACGAGGAGTTCGACACCATCGGCGGCATCGTGATGCAGACTTTCGGCCACCTGCCGCGGCGCAACGAGATCGCCGAGATCGAAGGCTTCCACTTCAAGGTCCTCAACGCCGACAGCCGCCAGATCCACCTGCTGCGACTGAACCTGGACCCCGGCGCCTCGGGCGGATGAAGCTCGTCGACCGGGTCGCAGGCCCCGGCCCGGCGGGCCACGGCGCCGCCCTGCTGGCGGGCGCGCTGCTGCCCGCCGCGCTCGCGCCCTTCGACGTCTGGCCGCTGGCGGTGCTGTGCCCGCTCGCGCTGCTCGCGCTGCTCGTCCGGCTCGGGCCCGCGGCGGCGGCGTGGCGCGCGTGGAGCTTCGGCGTCGGCCTGTTCGGCACCGGAGCCTCCTGGGTGTACGTCAGCATCCACCAGTACGGCTCGGCCCCGGTGCCTCTCGCCGCCTTCCTGACGCTGCTGTTCTGCCTCGGGCTCGCGCTGTTCCCCGCGCTGACCTTCTGGGCCTGGGCGCGCTGGCTGCGCGCTCGCCCGGGCGGCGTGCTGTTCGGCTTCGCCGCGGCCTGGGTGCTCGGCGAGTGGTGGCGAGGCTGGTTCCTCACCGGCTTCCCCTGGCTCTACGCGGGCTACAGCCAGCTCGAGGGGCCGCTGGCCGGCTGGGCCCCGGTGCTCGGCGTGCTCGGCATCGGGCTGATCCTCGCCTTCACCGCCGCGGCGTTGTACCTCACGCTGACGCGCACGCGCGGCGGCCCCGCGGCGCTCGCCGCGAGCGCGCTGCTGTGGACCGCCGGTCCGCTGCTCGAGCGCATCGACTGGACCGCGCCGGCCGGCGCGCCGCTGTCGGTCGCGATGGTGCAGGGCAACGTCGCCCAGGAGCTCAAGTGGGAGCCCGGGCAGCTGGAGGCCATCCTCGACACCTACGTCGCGATGAGCGAACCGCTCTGGGGCAACGACCTGCTGGTATGGCCGGAGGCGGCCGTACCGGCCTACCTCGACCTGGTCGTGGACCGGCTCGCGCCGCTCGCCGCACGCTCGGTCGACTCCGGCAGCACGCTGCTGTTCGGGATCCCGACGCGAGACGCCAACGCCGCGAAGCGCCGCGGTTTCGACGCCTTCAACAGCATCGCGGTGATCGGTGCCGATTCCGGGCTCTACCACAAGCGCCGGCTGGTGCCGTTCGGGGAATACGTGCCGCTGGAGCCGTGGCTGCGCGGCCTGATCGCCTTCTTCGACCTGCCGATGTCGAGCTTCAGCCGCGGCCCCGAGGAGCAGGCGCCGCTCGTGGTACGCGGCGTGCGCGTGGCGCCGTCGATCTGCTACGAGATCGTCTACCCGGACCTGGTGGCCGCCGGCGCCAGGGACGCCGGGCTGCTGCTGACGGTCAGCAACGACACCTGGTTCGGCGCCTCGATCGGCCCGCTGCAGCACCTGCAAATGGCGCGCATGCGCGCGCTGGAGACAGGGCGGCCGCTGATCCGCGCCACCAACAACGGCATCTCGGCGCTGATCGACGCGCACGGGCGCATCACGGTGCGCGGCGGCCAGTTCACGCAGGAGGTCATCCGCGGCGAGGTGCAGCCCACCACGGGGCTGACGCCGTTCGCGCGCTGGGGCTCGCGCAGCGCGCTGCTGCTCGCCGTGCTGCCGTTCGCCGCGGCGCAGTGGCGGCGTCGCCGCCGCGCCTGACGCCGCTCCCGGTCAGGCCCCCGGCGCAGCCCGCGGCAGGGACCGCGCGGCGCCGGATGTGCAAGCCTGCACCTCCCCTGCGCTGGCCCGGCCGAAGCCCCGTGCGCTATGCTGTGCGCCTTTTTGCTGCAGCACCCGCCGGACCATGGAAGAACTCTACGACGCCGAACGCATCGAGGCCGACGCCCAGGCGTTCTGGGAACAGAACCGCAGCTTCACGGTCACCGAAGACCCCGCGCGCGAGAAGTTCTACTGCCTGTCGATGTTCCCGTACCCGAGCGGGCGGCTGCACATGGGGCACGTGCGCAACTACACGCTGGGCGACGTGATTGCGCGCTTCCACCGCATGCAGGGCCGCAACGTCCTGCAGCCGATGGGCTGGGACGCCTTCGGCCTGCCCGCCGAGAACGCCGCGATCCAGAACAACACCGCCCCGGCGCGCTGGACCTACGCCAACATCGACTACATGCGCGGGCAGTTGAAGCGCCTCGGCTTCGCCTACGACTGGAGCCGCGAGCTCGCGACCTGCAAGCCCTCCTACTACCGCTGGGAACAGTGGTTCTTCACGCGGCTCTACGAGAAGGGACTCGCGTACAAGAAGGTCTCGGCGGTCAACTGGTGCCCGAAGGACCAGACCGTGCTGGCCAACGAGCAGGTGATCGAGGGCTGCTGCTGGCGCTGCGACACGGCGGTCGAACGCCGCGAGATCCCGCAGTGGTTCATCCGCATCACCGACTACGCCGAGGAGCTGCTGAACGACCTCGACAAGCTCGAGCACTGGCCCGAGCAGGTCAGGACGATGCAGCGCAACTGGATCGGCAAGAGCCGCGGCATCGAGATGAGCTTCGCGCTGAAGGAGCCGCTCGCCGGCATCGCCGAGGTGCCGATCTACACCACGCGCCCCGACACCCTGCTCGGCGTCACCTATCTCGCGATCGCCGGCGAGCACCCGCTCGCGAAGGCGCTGGCCGAAGGCCGCCCGGCGCTCGCGGACTTCATCGCCGAGTGCCGGCGCAGCTCGGTCGCCGAGGCCGACATGGCGACGATGGCGAAGAAGGGCCTCGACACCGGCCTGAAGGCGATCCACCCGCTCAGCGGGCGCGAGGTGCCGATCTGGGTCGCGAACTTCGTGCTGATGGAGTACGGCACCGGCGCCGTGATGAGCGTGCCCGGCCACGACCAGCGCGACTGGGAATTCGCGCGCGCCTACGGCCTGCCGGTCGAGCAGGTGATCGAGCCGCTGGATCCGGCGACACCCTGCGATCTCGCCACGGCCGCGTTCACCGAGAAGGGACGGCTGGTCAATTCCGGCGAGTTCGACGGGCTGGATTTCGAGCGGGCCTTCGACGCGATTGCCGCGCGCCTCGCGGAGAAGGGCAACGGCCGCGTGACGCTGAACTACCGCCTGCGCGACTGGGGCGTCTCGCGCCAGCGCTACTGGGGCGCGCCGATCCCGATGCTCTATCTCGCCGACGGCGGCGAGATCCCGGTGCCCGCGGATCGCCTGCCGGTGCTGCTGCCCGAGGACGTGGAGATGAGCGGCGTGCAGTCGCCGATCAAGGCCGATGCCGCCTGGCGCAGGACCACGCTCGACGGCACGCCCGCGGAGCACGAGACCGACACCTTCGACACCTTCATGGAGTCGTCGTGGTACTACGCGCGCTTCACCTGCCCCGACCTCGAGACCGCGATGCTCGACCCCGCGCGCGCCAACTACTGGCTGCCCGTGGACCAGTACATCGGCGGCATCGAGCACGCGATCCTGCACCTGCTCTACTCCCGCTTCTTCCACAAGCTGATGCGCGACGAGGGCCTGGTCGCCAGCGACGAGCCGTTCACCCGCCTGCTGTGTCAGGGCATGGTGCTGAAGGACGGCGCCAAGATGTCGAAGTCCAAGGGCAACACGGTCGACCCCGAGGCGCTGATCGCGCGCTACGGCGCCGACACCGTGCGCCTGTTCATGATGTTCGCCGCGCCCCCGGAGCAGACGCTGGAGTGGTCCGACGAGGGCGTGGCCGGCGCCAACCGCTTCCTGAAGCGGCTGTGGAAGGCCGTGCACGCGCATCTCGCGGAAGCAGGAAATCCGGTCGGAGAAAATGGGGTCAGAGTCATTTTTTCTGAAGGAAAAAATGACTCTGACCCCATTTTCTCCCCCGTTTCCCTGGACGAGAACCAGAAGGCCCTGCGCTGCAAGACCCACGAGACCATCGCGAAGGTCAGCGACGACTACGGCCGCCGCCAGACCTTCAACACGGCGATCGCGGCCGTGATGGAACTCCTGAACGAGATCGGCAAGCGCGCCGATCGCGCGACGTCCGCGGGCCGCGCGGTCGAGCGCGAGGCGCTCGAGGCCGCGGTGCTACTGCTGGCGCCCGTGGTGCCGCACGTCTGCCACGCGCTTTGGCGCTCGCTCGGCCACGCCGACGCGGTGATCGACGCGCCGTGGCCGCGTGCCGACGAATCGGCGATGCAGCGCAGCCACATCGAGCTGGTGCTTCAGGTCAACGGCAAGCTGCGCGCGCGTATCGGCGTGCCCGCGGACGCACCGCGCGAGGAGCTCGAGCGCCTGGCGCTGGCCGACGACAACGTGCAGCGCTTCATCGACGGCAAGCCGGTGCGCAAGGTCATCGTGGTGCCGGGCAAGCTCGTGAACGTCGTGGTCGGGTAGGTCGCCATGCTGAACTCCGTGCTCCGCAGCTCGCTCGCGCTCCTCGTGGCGCTGTCGCTGGCCGGCTGCGGCTGGCATCCGCGCGGCTCGCAGGACCTCTCCCTGCAGATGCGCCAGCTGCGCCTCGTGACGCCACAGCCGGATGCGGCGCTCGCCGAGCAGCTGCGCCGCGCGCTGCAGGCCGCCGGCGTGGAGCTCGTCGATGCCGCCGGCACCGGCCTGTCGCTGCACCTCGGCGACGAGCAGCGCGTCCTGCGCAAGGTCTCGCTCGACCGCGACGCGCGCAGCGCCGAGCAGGAAATGCGCGTCTCCGTGGCCTTCGATCTGCGCAACGCCGACGGCGCGGTCGTCTTCGGTCCGCGTACCGCCACCGCGAGCCGCGTCTATGCCTTCGACCCGAACAGCATCATCGCGAAGCAGGACGAAGAGAACCTGATCTACAAGGAACTGCTCGACAACGTCGTGGGCCAGGTCTTCCGCCAGCTGCGGCGTGCCGAGTCCGGGCTGGCGCCCTAGGCACGACCGTGCGCGTGCGCGTCGAGGAGTTCCCTGCCCGCCTGAAGGCGCGGCTGTTTCCGTTCTATCTCCTCTACGGCGACGAGCCGCTGCTGGTGCAGGAGTGTGCCGATCAGCTCCGCGCCGCCTGCCGCACGGGTGGCATCGGGGAGCGGCAGGTCTTCGACGCGGACGCCGGCTTCGACTGGAACCGCCTCGTCGCCGAGTGCAGCGGGCTGTCGCTGTTCGGCGACCGCAAGCTGATCGAGGTTCGCCTCGCGGGCGCGAAGCTGGGCGCCGAGGGCAGCGCGGTGCTGCGCGAGCTGGCGGCGCAGCCGGCCTCCGACAACGTGGTGCTGGTGCTCGCCGGCAAGCTCGACCGCGACGTGGAAAAATCCGCGTGGTTCCGCGCCCTCGACGAGGCCGGCGCCACCGTCAGGGCCTGGCCGCTCAGGCGCAACGAGTTGCCCGGCTGGATCGGGCAGCGGCTGCGCGCGGCGGGTTTCCGGCCGAGCCCCGACGCGGTGGCGCTGCTGGCCGAGCGTGTCGAGGGCAACCTGCTGGCCGCGCGCCAGGAGATCGACAA